>JBAZSD010000022.1 GCA_041662605.1 Desulfomonilaceae bacterium | reverse complement strand
CCTTAGCCTCTAATGCCATTGGGGCCTTTGTTCATCCGGATGATCAGGAAATGCTTGCGCAATACCACGCACGCCGGTTGCAAGGTGATGAATCCCACTATCAGTATCCTTTTAGATATATCCGCAAAGACGGAACAGTAGGTTGGCTGGAGATGAATTCATCCTTAATAATGTGGGAGGAGAGACCGGCGGGGCTGTGTCTTATGACGGGCATAACCGAACGCAAGCAGGCGGAGCAAGCGCTACACGACAGTCGGGATCTCTTAAGAGTTCTCGTAGACAGTCTACCAGTGGGGATCCTTTATGTGGATGCTGCAGAAAGGATAGTCTTCGCCAACAAGACCGCTGCGTCATGGTGGGGTATGCCTGGGTCAGATCCTTCCGGGCATGCGGTTGAGGAAATTTTTGGGGATCATTACCTTGGGATTCAGAGTCGCGTCAAAACGGCCCTGGCTGGACAAGAAGTGACTTGCGAAGAGCAAGTTGAATACAAGGATGGTATCACCAGAGATATCGTCGCTTCTTACATGACTCATATAGGTGTTGATGGTCAGGTGAAGGGGGTTGCCTGCCTAATTGAGAACATTTCAGAACTCAAGCAGGTGGAACGAGAATTACGGGAGAGTGAACAGCGGCTACAACTCGCTCTAAAGGGGGGAGCGCTTGGGTTGTGGGACTGGAACCTTAAGACCGGCAGCGCTGTTTTGAGCAAGCGGACTACACGAATGATCGGATATGAGAGAGATGAGTTGGATCCGCACGTTCGCACATGGAAAAGAGCAGTCCACCCGGACGATTGGGAACAGGTTTCAGAAGCTTTGAATGGGCACCTGTCAGGACAAATACCTTGTTTCGAGGCCGAATTTAGAATGCGGGGCAAGTCTAGCGAGTGGAAATGGTTTCAGGCCCGAGGCAAGGTGGTGGAATACGACAAAGAAGGCAAGCCTCAGAGGATCACTGGAACAATGCTTGATGTGACTCAAACCAGACGGGCCGCGGAGAAACTGAGGAAAACTCAGGAGAAATATCGCCATCTAATAGAAAACGCCTATGACATTGTGTACACCACAGACTCCAATGGGCGTTTCACCTTTGTAAACTCCGCTTTCGTACAACATGTTCGATATCCTATGGAAGAAGTCATAGGCAGGAATTACCTCGAATTTATTCCCGAGGAATACAGGGGGGATATCAGTAGATTCTATGGTCGTCAGTTTGTAAAGAAACTTCCCGATAGTTATTACGAATTTCCTTTTGTGACAAAAAATGGTGAAATAAGGTGGTACAGTCAAAAGACTCAACTCCTGACGGAAGACGACAGTATTGTTGGATTTCAGTCCATCGCCAGAGATATTACCGAACGCAAGCAGGTGGAGGAGGCCCTCAGACGGAGCGAGCAGAGATTTAGAGAACTTGCCGAGCTTCTACCGCAAACTGTGTATGAAATTGACACGACGGGAAAGTTCATTTTTATAAATTCCGCCGCACTAAAGCTCACGGGATACAGCTTGGAAGAGTTCCTCACTACATTAAATCCAGTTCAGTTGGTCATCGAGAAGGATCGGGAGAGAGTAGCTAACAATTTTAAGAAGATCATTATGGGGCAAGAAGTGGTTGTAGCCCCCTATACTGCATTGACAAAAGATGGGTCCACGGTTCCCATATTGGTTTACGCTGTTCCAATTTCTGAAAATAAGAAAATCGTCGGAATTAGAGGAGTCATAGTTGACATAAGCCCTCTTAAACAGGCTGAAGAGGAGAGAGAAAAACTAAAATCCCAGCTTTATCAATCCCAAAAGCTGGAGGCGCTTGGCACTTTGGTCGGCGGGATAGCCCACGATTTCAACAACATGCTCCAGAGTATCCTGGGATATTCTGAAATGCTCTTAATCGGCAAAAAAAAGAATGATCCGGATTACAACGATCTTCAAACTATCATTGAAACGGGCAAAGGAGCGGCTGAACTGATCAAGAAACTTTTGGCGTTTGGCCAACAAGCGCAGATCATTCCAGTCCGATTAGATCTCAATCAACAAATCACTCAAATTTGCCCGCTTATATCTCGAACTCTTCCACAGGTGGTTGAGGTTGAACTGGATTTGGCAGATGGCCTCGCTCCGATTCTCGCAGACCATAATCAAATAGATCAAGTTGTTATGAACCTTGCCATTAACGCCTCAGAGGCCATGCCAAACGGCGGTCGGCTCAAGATCGCAACAAGGACTGTCTCATTGGACGAGGAATATTGCAGGCGCCATCATGAAGTGCAACCTGGCGCCTATGCGATGCTCTCGGTAAAGGATAGCGGACGTGGAATGGATGAAGAAACGCTCACCAAGATATTTGATCCTTTCTTCTCCACAAAACAAAGAGGCGCAGCAAGAGGAACAGGCCTCGGTCTTGCCGTGGTACAAGGCATAGTGGAACAGCAAGGCGGTCACGTAACCTGTGAGAGTGAGCCAGGCATAGGAACAGAGTTTAGAATTTATTTCCCCGCCATCGACGCGCCTCTGACGACTGCGAAAACTGCTGTGCCAGTAGTTCAATCAGGAGGAACGGAAACAATCTTAGTGGTAGAGGATAGCAGTACGGTCGCTGAATTGGAGCAGCGGTTTCTGGCAAGCGATGGTTACACTGTCATTGTGGCTGCCAATGGGCAGGAAGCTCTTGATATTTATCAGACAAGAAAAAACGAGATATCACTGGTTATTCTGGACCTTCTCATGCCGGAGATGTCCGGGAGAGACTGCTTGATGGAACTCCTGAAGATTGACCCATCGGTTAAGGTGATCATAGCAAGCGGTTATTCTCCAGGTGATGAGTTACACAAAGAGATCAGTCCCTTTGTTAAGGGGTTTGTGCACAAGCCGTTTGCGATTTCTGAGCTACTGAACGAGGCGCGTTCAGTTATGGATAGCGACTAGAACGGATATTCCACATGAACGTACGAACAATTGTCCTGATATTGGCCCTGATTTCGCTGATGTCCACGGCCACAGGCGGGTATCTCTACTATCATGCCGCTCAAAAAGCCGCTCTCATAGAAACTGAAACGGAACTTATCCGAACAAGCAGTCATTTGAGGGACGAAATTGATGGACTAATCTCCGAGAATCAAAACCAGATTCGGGTTATGTCCCGGTTTGAACAGCTTCAGGAAGCCATACTGAACCAGGATCATGTGTCCATCGTTCAAGCCGACCGAGTACTGGACCATTTCGCAGGGGGTCTTTCCTACGACGTTTGTTATCTGATGGATGGCTCGGGGAAAACCATTGCATCCAGCAACCGTAATGCTAAGGACAGTTTTGTTGGGCGCAATTATGCGTTTCGTCCATACTTTGTTGATGCGATAAAAGGTAAACCAGGCACATACTTGGGTGTCGGGGTGACATCAGGGATGAGAGGAATTTATTTCAGCCATCCTGTTTATCTCCCAGAGGGCGGCCTTCCCATAGGCGTGGCGGTAATCAAGGCATCGACCCGAGACCTGGACAGGGTTCTCTCACGCAAGAGAATGGGAGTTGCCTTGCTGGTACACAGCAGTGGGATCATTTTCGCTTCCAGCGGTGAAAACTTGACTTTGAAGCTTTTGTGGAAAGCTTCGCCCGAGGAAGCGCTCAAAATAGCGGAAACACAGCAATTTGGAAAAGGACCATGGAATTGGTCCGGTCTGGAGGAAAAGACCGACAACCAGGTTGTGGACAGTTCCGGAGAAGCTTACCTAATCGAGGAGATCGGTCTTGGAAACCTCCCCGGATGGAGGATTGTTTATCTGTATAGCCTTGGTGCAATCTATGGAAAGATTTTTGATCCTTTGGTGGGGAAAACCGGCTATGTAGCTCTTTTACTATGTTTGCTGGTTGTGGGAGCAGTTATTTTCCTCTATGTGATGGCGCAAAAGGATATCCGCAGCCGAAAGCACGCCGAACAACGGCTTGAGAGTTCTGTTTCGCTCCTCTATTCAACGCTTGAGTCGACAGCCGATGGAATTCTGGTGGTGGACCGCAAAGGAAAGATCACTGCCTTTAATCAGCGATTTCTGACGATGTGGCGAATTCCTAAAGACATTATGGAGTCCAGGGATGATGACAGGGCTATAGCCATTGTCCTGGATCAGCTATCAGATCCTCAGGCCTTTCTTGAGAAGGTAAAATATTTGTATGGACGGCCGGAAGAAGAAAGCTTCGACCTGATCGAATTCAAGGACGGCAAAACCTTCGAGAGATACTCTCATCCGCAAAAGATAGCGGAGAGCGTTGTGGGGAGAGTGTGGAGCTTTAGTGATGTGACCGAACGCAAAATGTTTATGGACATCCTGAACATGGAGAAACAACGTTTTCAAAAACTGGCTGAAAATGTGCCTTTAGGCATGGTAATCATCCAGCCTGACGGATCATTTTCCTATGCAAATCCCAAGTTCAAGGAGATGTTTGGTTATGAATTGAGCGACGTGCCCAATGGTAGAGAGTGGTTCAGAAAAGTTTTTCCAGATCCTGGATATAGGCACGAGGCGATTTCGGTATGGATTCAGGATTTCAAGGATGTCGCCCAAGGAGAAACCAGACCCAGAGTTTTCTCAGTTATCACCAAGGACGGCATTGAAAAGACCATCCATTTTCGACCTATGAAGCTGGTTTCCGGCGAAGATCTAATGACGTGTGAAGACATAACGGATCGTAAGCGTGCTGAAGTGGAACTTCGACAGAGTGAAGAGCGGTATCGTTCTCTTGTGGAGGACAGTTTTGACGGGATATTTATCCAAAAGGGTCCCAAAATCATATTTGCGAATTCACGCCTCTACGAGATGCTGGGTTATTTTCCTGGAGAATTGGAAGGCATGGACCACTGGCTAGTCTATCATCCTGACTACCGGGAAATTACTCGCCGGCGGGCAATAGCTAGAATGAACGGCGAAGAGGTCACTCCTCGATACGAGGTCATGCTACAAAAAAAGGACGGGTTATCTTTTCTTGCGGAGATCAGCGCCCGACCAGTCCAAGTCGATGGACAGCTCGGCATCAAAGTCTGGATCAGGGATATTTCAGGACAAAGGAAATCAGAGGAGGCCCAAAGACGTATGGCGGCCGCCATTGAACAATCCATCGAGTCCGTTATGATCACGGATCGGAACGGGAAAATCCAGTACATCAATCCTGCATTTGAACACATATCAGGTTATCGGAAGGAAGAAGTTATTGGTAGGGATACCAGATTCCTGAAGAGTGACAGCCTCGACAGTTCCCACTACAAGGAACCGTTGGCGGCCATCCGGGCCGGTAAACCCTGGAAAGGAAGGCTTTTGAGTCAGAGAAAGGATGGCCAGATATTCTACGAGGACGTTGCGATTTCCCCTGTTCATGATTCCTCGGGCGAGATCGTAAACTTTGTAGATGTTGCCCACGATGTGACGGAGAATGTGGAATTACAGATGCAACTTCTCCAGGCTCAGAAGATGGAATCCCTGGGCACACTAGCTGGAGGTATTGCTCACGATTTTAACAACCTGCTCCAGGTAGTATTAGGATATTCCGAGTTCATGCTCCAACGTAAAAAGGAAGGGGAACCTGACTACGATGGTCTACAGAAGATATATCAGGCGGGAAAGCGAGGGGCTGATCTGGTTCAGAGCTTGCTGACTTTCAGCCGAAAGGTTGAAACAAAGTATGTTCCGGTCAATTTGAACCAGGAAATTATCCAGGTTCAACGCCTACTTTCTCGAACAATCCCAAAGACCATAAAAATCGATTTACATCTCAGCGGGGACCTGGAATCAATCAAAGCGGATCCATCTCAAGTAGGCCAAGTCTTGATGAACCTCGGGGTGAACGCGAGGGACGCAATGCCGAATGGTGGGATATTGACCATTGAAACCGCAAACGTGCGCTTAGACAAGGAATACTGCAGTTCACATGTTGACGCTAGGCCTGGGAATTACGTCTTGCTGACAATTTCGGATACCGGCCAGGGGATGGACAAGAAAACATTGTCTCACATATTTGAGCCGTTCTTCAGTACGAAGGAAAAGGGGAAGGGCACCGGTTTAGGGCTTGCTACAGTCTATGGAATAGTGAAACAGCATGACGGGCGCATAATGTGTTTCAGCGAGCCTGGACATGGGACCAGATTCAAGATTTACCTACCTGCAATTAAGGCGGAAGAAATCGCTGAAACCCCTCCAAACGAGTTAGCCATTCTGGGTGGGACGGAAACCATTTTGTTGGTGGACGACGATGACGTTGTCAGAGATTTAGGCGCGACACTCCTTGTTGATTTTGGTTACAAGGTCATAGCCGCCTCTAATGGAAAAGAGGCCTTGGAGATATACCAGAGGGACGGTGAGAGGATATCGCTGATCATCCTGGACCTGATCATGCCTGAGATGGATGGCACGAAGTGCCTGGCAGAGGTTCTTCGGCTCAATCCCAAAGCAAAGGTAATTATAGCCAGTGGTTATTCTGAGAGTGGCTCGGGTAGTGGCGCCATGGCCCGCGGAGCAAAGGGATACGTGCCGAAACCGTACAACATGAGACAACTCTTGACGACTATTCGCAGTGTACTCGACGACGATCTTCATGGACCAGTTGATACGGGGGATGGCTAAAAATTTTGGAGGGGCAGGCGCTGCGGGATTTGGAAAAATCCTCAGATCGCCAGCCGAACGCCGATCTCCACCACTTGATCAGGTGGAAGACCGAAAAACGAGCTGGCGTCTGTAGCGTTGCGGGACATGATAATGAAGAGGTTAGAGCGCCAGCGCGCCATACTACTTTTTTCCGCCATAACCAGGTTTTCACGCCCGATGTAAAAACTTGTTTTTTCCGGATCTATGTCCAAACCCTGCCCTCGCGCCAATGTCAGCACATTTTCAATCCGAGGTTCTTCCATAAAACCAAAGCGGGCCACAATGCGGTAAAATCCTCCAGGCAATTTTTCAGTCTGGACCTTTTCGAAATTAGGAACCCGGGGGACGTCCTCAACACGAAAATGCAGCAAAACGGTTGTTTTGTGTACGACATTGTTATGCCTGATGTTCTTTGCCAGCGCAACGGGAGTAACGTTTCGACTTCCGGTCAAGAAAACCGCATCAGCATCGATTTTGTTGGGAGGGTGGCTACCTAGGTCGACGACGAACTGATGAACCGGCGGCATGATTTTACGCAACTTACTGCCCACGATCCGGCGTCCGTTGGACCAGGTAATCATCAATGTGAAGAATATCGCTCCTATGGCTATAGGGAACCAGGCTCCATGAAAAATTTTGCCGATGTTTGCCGCAAAAAACGAGATGTCCACCAGCAAAAATAGCCCTGATAGCGACAATGCCCAAAGCAGAGGCCAACGCCATCGACGGCGGGCCACAAAATAAAACAGCGTCGTGGTAATGAGCATGGTCGACGTCACAGCTACCCCGTATGCGGCGGCAAGCTTGCTGGAAGACTGAAAACCGGCTACCAGTCCGACAGTGCAAACCATGAGCATCCAGTTGATCGGGGCCACATATACCTGGCCGATTTGAGTAGCGGAGGTATGCCGGATGTTCAAACGCGGCAGGTATCCCATTTGGATGGCCTGACGGGTCAGGGAAAAGGCGCTGCTGATGACCGCCTGGGAGGCGATGATTGTGGACAGGGTAGCCAACAACACTGTCGGGGCCATGGCCCACGAAGGCGCCATGGCATAGAACGGATGATGAGCGGCTTCCGGGCTAACCAGGAGAATGGCTCCCTGTCCGAAATAATTTAACACGAGCGCAGGGAAGACGATGGCAAACCAGGTAAGGCGAATTGGGAGTGTGCCAAAATGCCCCATATCAGCGTAGAGCGCTTCGGTTCCCGTGACTACCAAAAAGACGGCTCCCAAGACCAAAAACCCGTGCGCTTTGTTGCAAATCAGAAACTGGACGGCATGCCACGGGAAAATCGCGGATAGTACCTGTGGTGCGCCAGCCACCTGTACCGCTCCAGAAACAGCAAGGAAACAGAGCCAAACCAGAATCACAGGCCCGAAAAGTCTGCCTACGCCGGCTGTCCCGTGACTCTGGATCAGGAACAAGCCAAGAAGAATCGCAATGGTGATTGGGATAACATAGGGGCCAAATAGCGGGGTAACCATACCAATACCTTCTACAGCGCTCAAAACAGAAATAGCAGGAGTGATCATGCCGTCCCCATACAGCAGGCACGCCCCAAAGATGCCCAGTACGACAACGCTAAACCGGGGTCCGCTTTGGGAAGATTGATTTTGACCGCGGACCAACGCTGTTAAGGCAAGGACACCTCCTTCCCCGTGGTTGTCCGCCCGAAAAACGAATATCAAGTATTTCAAGCAGACAATCATTACAAGCGCCCAAAACATAAGAGACAAAATCCCCATCACATTGGCATGGTTCACGGGAATTCCGTATTCTCCGTGGAAACATTCCCGCATAGCATATATAGGACTGGTAGCGATATCGCCAAAGACCACGCCGAGCGCAAGCAATGACAGGCCAGCCAGACGCTTGTTTGTAGTGGCCTGAGAGTCATCATTTTGCGGCTTTTTTTGGGTCACTTTTATCGTCTCCTCCAGCGCGAACAATAATCCCCTGACTCTTGCCCTGTTTTGTCATCGTTTCTATATAAATGTTAATGCTGCTCCGCGATAGTCCCGCATTATAAAACCTGTTTTTTTATATAATTGATGCGGATGTATTGATAAAAACCCGCTGAACTATTACCTTGTAATTACTATATGTATACTTTCAACATTTCAAGGTGGTCTTAATGCAAGACAAGGGCAAGACTAAGGAACAACTTATCATTGAATTGAACGAAATGCGCCGTAAATTTGCTCAATTGCAATCAGACCATGTAAATGTTGCGGAACTTAAACGAACAGAAGAGGCGCTGAGGCAATCTGAACGGAATTATCGCGTGATTTTCGAAAGATCTCCTCTGGGCATGATACGTTTTAATTCCGATGGGATTGTGACCGACTGTAATCAAGCTTTTCTGAACGTCAGTGGCGCCACAAGAGATCAGGTTGTCGGCTTCAATATACTGGTTTCCCTGCGAAATGAGGATATCAAAAATGCGGTCCGATCCGCTCTTTCGGGAAACATAGGAAAGTATGTGGGCGAATATACATCTGTAACAGGAAATCTAACCGCATGGCTGGATGTCATTTATATTCCTATCACAAGCGAGGATGGCGCCGTTAACGGGGGGATCGGAATTGTTCAGGACATGACCGCCCGCAAGAAGACTGAGAAAGCTCTTTGGGAAAGTGAAGAGATGATGAACAGTATCCTGGCGGCCTCACCGGTAGGAATAGGCTTCACAGCCTTCAACAGGACTATGTTGTGGGCCAACCAGGCATGGTTGAACCTTTTTGGTTTTGAGGACAAGAAACAGTTTCTGGGGCAAAGCACAACAAGTTTGTACCCATCCACAGAAGAATTTGAACGTGTAAGAGACGCTATCTTCCCTTTTTTGGAAAATGGGCTGGTTGGCGAAACGGATGCCAGAATGATACGAAAAAATGGGGAAATTTTTGACGCTCATGTACGTTTAAGTCCGCTTGATCCCCTGGATCTGTCTAAGGGAGTAATTTCCGCCATAGAAGATATTTCTCCTCGAAAAAGAGCGGAGAAGGAAAAAGAAGACCTCCAAACCCAGCTTGCCCAATCGCAGAAGATGGAAGCCATCGGCACATTTGTGGGGGGGCTGGCCCATGACTTCAACAACATGCTCCAGATCATACTTGGTTACACCCAGTTGATCATGATGGAAAAGGGCGAAGATCACGAGGATTACCTGGACCTCATGTCAATAGAGAGAACAGTCAAGGACGGGGCCGAACTGGTTAACAAATTGCTCATGTTCGGCCGCGAAGCTCCGATTCGTCCGGTCCTTATGGACCTCAATCGTCAGATCAAAGAGTTGAAGGCTTTAATGTCCCGCACGATTCCCAAGATCGTTAACATCAAGTTCAACCTCACCGATGAACCAACTACGATCCATATGGATCCCACACAAATAGACCAGGCCATCATTAACCTTGCGCTAAACGCCTCGGAGGCCATGCCGGATGGTGGACGGCTCACAATTCAGACTGGAAAGGAAGTCCTGGATAGCGAATTTGTCCGGAACGTTCATGGGATGAAAGCAGGAGCGTATGTGACGCTGTCCGTGTCTGACACTGGCCGTGGAATGGACGCCGAAACTCTGGCAAGGATATTTGAACCATTCTTCACTTCAAAAGAAAAAAGCTCCACAAGAGGCGCGGGGTTGGGTCTCTCAGTGGTACAGGGCATTGTCGAACAGCACGGCGGTTATATAACCTGTGAGAGCGAACTTGGTAAGGGGACTGAGATCAAATTGTATTTCCCTGCTGTTGAGGCGCCTCGAAAGTCAGGGAAAAAGACCAGGCCGAAATCCCTGCCTGAGCAAATCGGGACCATACTAGTCGTTGATGATGAACTTTCAATTGTCGATCAGGCCCGGCGGTTTCTCTCAAACGCCGGATATAATGTTATCACCGCGACCAACGGCAAAGAGGCCCTTGAGATATATCGAAACAGACAAGAGGAGATATCACTGGTGATTTTGGACCTGCTAATGCCGGTTATGTCGGGTAACGAATGCCTGCAAGAACTGATTAAAATCAACCCGTCAGTCAACGCTATGATTTCCAGCGGCTTTTCTCCCGACAGTCTTCTCGACGAAGAAATAAAGCGTTTGGCTAAGGGGTTTGTCCATAAACCTTATGAAGTGTCACGACTTCTTTGGGCTATCGAATCCGCTTTGAACCGTAATTAGCCACATTCTCTAGATAGGGATTTAAAATAGTTTGAAGTGTCGATGAGTTTTCCGTCTTTCACTGATCGCCTTCCGCTACTGGGCGCCGATGGCAGGCATACCATGAATGAAGGAACAAAAACCGAGTTCAGGCTGGTGATGGCATCCTGCTCAGTCGTAGTGGGAATAGGCTTTCTGGGGATGCTTGGTTGGTTACTCGGGCAGCGTAACTTGACAAGTTTCGGTCCAGACTTTATCCCAATGGCCCCATCCACGGCCATGTCTTTCATCCTGCTCGGCGGTTCAATACTCTCAAGCGTTCAGCGTTCTTCAAGAAAATCTAACAGGATTTTTGGGACAACTGCGTTACTTGTTGTAGGGTCTTTCTGTTTACTTGAAATAGCTCAGTTTTTTGGTGTTGGCGCAAGTTTTGACATCGAGGGAACGCTGCTGCCGAACCTCGGCGCTTTCGGCCATGTCCTTGCCGGTAGGATGTCTCCTATTACTGCGGTGTGTTTTGTTTTTGCCTCAGGGGCCTCAGGTTTGTTAACGCCTTCGGGTTCATACAGGGACTTGGCTCGAAGCGCGGCTTCTATAATAGGCTGGATCCTGGCGGTAGCCAACATTATGTTTGTACTCGGCTATCTTTACGGCGCCCCTTTACTTTATGGAGGGACCATTATTCCAGTAGCGTTGTCTACTGCCCTGGCTTTTGAATTCGTGGCGGTCGCGATAATTATTGGGAGCGGTACAGATAAA
This sequence comes from Desulfomonilaceae bacterium, assembly GCA_041662605.1. Classification (NCBI taxonomy): domain Bacteria; kingdom Pseudomonadati; phylum Thermodesulfobacteriota; class Desulfomonilia; order Desulfomonilales; family Desulfomonilaceae; species Desulfomonilaceae bacterium. The sequence goes on along the minus strand of JBAZSD010000022.1, from coordinate 61,483 downwards.
ATACCGCTCAAAATGTTCATAGGAAACTCTGCCCGCTCGATTTTACTCCGAACCTTTGTCCCGCTCAGTATTTTGTTTGTTATGGGGTTCGACGTATTTTTAAGCTACTCCAGGTCATATATTGACATTGACCCAGCGTTGCTGTCGGCTGCGTCGACTAGCATGGCAGTGGTGATTACCGCAACATTCGTCTTTCTCATCGCCCAAAAAATCGGTAGCGAGCTGGATCGAGCCGAAAACGACCTGAGAGAGAGTGAAGAACGATTTCGAGCCATATTTGAACAGGCGGCCGTGGGAGTTGCGCAGGTTGACTCACGGACCGGTCGCTTCATAAGAATCAACCATCGATACTGTGACATGGTAGGTTATACGGTAGATGAGATGAGTAACCTCACGTTCCAAGCCCTTACTCCCCCGGAAGACCTCGATGATAGCCTGGACAATATGGACCTTTTGATCCAGGGAAAAATCAGAGAATTTTCGGTGCGGAAGCGTTACTTCCACAAAAACGGCTCAATTGTGTGGGCCCATCTAACTGTGTCGCCCATGTGGGCTGTAGGCGCCAAACCAGACTATCATATTGCGGTAGTCCAGGATATAACCGATCTCAAACTGGCCGAGCAAGAGGGCGAAGAGATCAAGCGGCAACTTCTTCAGGCCCAGAAGATGGAGGCGATTGGAACGCTTGCAAGCGGCATAGCTCACGACTTTAACAACCTGCTACAGGTAGTGTTGGGATATTCCGAAATGCTTCTGGCGATGAAAAATGAAGGGGATCCCGACTATCCCGATATATACAAGATTTATGAGGCGGGCAAGAAAGGAGCGGATCTAGCGCAGGGTTTGCTTGTTTTTAGCCGTAAGTCCGAACCGAAACTTTGTCCATGTGACTTGAACCATGAGATAATTCAGGTTCGGGGTTTTCTGTCTCGAACAATTCCAAAGATTATCAATATTGATCTGCAGCTTAGTGAGAATCTTGATCCGATCCAGGCGGACCCGTCTCAAATGGTCCAGGTCCTGATGAATCTTGCTGTCAATGCTCGAGACGCCATGCCGGATGGTGGAACTTTGACGATTGAAACAGCAAACATAGAATTGACAGAGGAGTATTGCAGGATCCATCTCGGAGTCAAACCGGGACCCCACGTGCTGCTTACAGTTGCGGACAGTGGCGTGGGGATGGACGAACAAACGCTTGAGCGCATTTATGAGCCCTTTTTTAGCACTAAAGAAGTTGGGAAAGGCACCGGCCTGGGCCTTTCGACGGTTTATGGGATCATCAAGAAGCATAATGGTCATTTACGGTGCTACAGCGAATTGGGACACGGAACCACTTTCAAGATTTACTTCCCCACAGTCGAGACCAACAAATGTGTAGAGACTAAAGAAACTGAAGCGGCAGCGACCGTGGGGACAGAGAAGATTCTCCTGGTTGACGATGACGACGCAGTCAGGGAATTAGGCGCAAGACTTCTTAAAGACGCCGGCTACACGGTTTTTACTGTCAGTAATGGGAAAGAAGCCCTGGAAATGTACGCAAATGGCGGCGAAGAAATTGCGCTGGTGATTTTGGACCTTATTATGCCTGAAATGGACGGCAGACTGTGCCTGGCTGAACTTTTGCGGTTGGATCCAAAAGGGAAGGTCCTTATAGCCAGCGGCTTTTCTCAGACTGGCCTGGTTCATGAAGTCCTGGATCTGGGAGCCGGTGGATTCGTAGAAAAGCCTTATGATAAGGGACAATTGTTAAACTCTGTCCGAAAAGTTCTGGATGGTGATTGGAAACAGGCGACCGCAAAGCAATGTAATGGCGTCTGAGATTAACTTTAACCGCTCAGATCACGTGGATCTTTTCTCCCTCGATTCGTATCATGCCCAGTTCTTCCATCTCCTCCAGATGCAGATCAACCATCCGCTCTTCAAACAGTGGTAATATATCACGGGCATATTTATGATGCCCGTAAATCGGAGCGGATTTGATTATGTCTGACCTTGACAGGCCTCTGTCAAGCATTGTTTTGATGAGTTGGTTCCTCCGGTCCATTACACCCTCATATTTGTCTATCCGCATACTCACGTCCTTAAATATGGGAAGTCGATGGCCGGAGGCGATGATTCCGGGCTTGAGGTCCCGAACTTTTTGAATCGCCGACCTGAAATCCTTCAGGCTGGATTCCAGGTTTCCATACCACGGGCCAAAAGGCGTAAGATCAATGTCAAAGGTAAGCAGAACCTCACTGTTCAATTCCAGGAAACAGAAATGATCCATGGTATGACCGGGTGTATGAATGGCCTGAAGTTTAACATGGCCAAAATCAAAAACCTGACCGTCGTCAAAGAAATCCGTCGGCTCCCGGTCCTCAAAACCCATGGTCTTTTTTATCCAGCGTCTCCACCATTGCGCCTGCGTTTCGTTTGGGAAAAACCTTCTCGATAAAGGCTCCAGTCTGCCATGAGTTTCAGCCCCCATCCGAGGAACATGGAGAGCCGCGTCCGGAAACAGGTAATTACCGGCTGAGTGGTCCGGGTGGCCATGAGAGTTAATTATTATATCGATTTTATACGCTTCTTTTATCTCAGCGAGGAGTTCGATACCACAACCCGTGTCGATCAAGGCAGAAATCTCGTCCCGGACCAGGAACGAATGGGACATAGGGAATCGTCCCCTGTGTTTTTCCACAATGATGAAAAGGTTATCAGTCAACTGGGAGGTTTCTAACGCCATTCATTCTCTCCGCAATATGGGTCCGGCCGCAAAAGTGTTTTCCCGAGGAAAGGTAACAGTATGTTAAATGAACTTAACGGCAGACTCCTGTAAGGGGCTTTTGAAAAAAACCGCTATGTCACAGGAGACACAATTGCCGCATCGATGCAGAATATCATTATTGACGCTAACATTACAACGAGCTGTGTTTTTCATGATCCATCATCAATACGCCGTAGCCTGAAGCGGCGCCCAAATTCCGAGTAAATATGTGATCCATCGCATATTGGTTCGGCGTAGCCTGCGACTAGACAGGGTATTATTGGAGGAACGAGGTTAAAACCTTTTCTGTGACCTGCGCTGTTTCTCAAGGATTGTTTGTTTCACCCACGTCGTACCACTCGGCGAGCGCAGATGCGTAAGTTGGATCCAAATTCTCGAAAAGATAGACGCTGTAAAGCTGTTATGGAGACGCCAGAAGAGTTACGGGTATCATCGAATTTCCGTTCGCTATCATGGCGAAATGGTCATAGTATAATTGGCCACGCTGGCTTGGGATAGTTGACACGTAGGAACGGGTGTGGCGGGACACGCGGGCGTGTGGTTTTCCCCGGCCATTGGTGTGCAAGCCAATGGAGGGGGTGCGCAATTGCAGCCGGTCCATCCCCAGCCGAAAACGCCGGGATTGTTTGAATTGCCTGTTCCTCCGCTGACGGTGATCTCTTGCCCGGAGACGGGGGTAACCTTCATGGGCAAATTGAAGCCGTTGACCAGACTAATGTCATAAGTGTCCTGTAGACCTCCCCATTGACACCAGTTGTCAGCGAGGGTCCACTCAGCTTGTGTAACAGCGCAGCCGGTCCACGGGACTGCATCGGCGGAAATTGCGAAGCTTACTTTCTTTCTGACTTTACTCTCAAAGGTTACCACCAGGTAGGGCGCTGGATTATTTGCAGCAACAGTGGTGGTTAGTATTAAAGGATTGGAAGTAGTTGTCCAACCAGGAAAATCAGTGGCCAAGTTGTAACCACCCGTGTCACCAACGAGGAACCCCATATAAAGCGTAACGTTGGTATTCCGTTGGTTTATGATAGTGATAGTCTGGGTAGGACATAACGTCGCAGGGTTTGTGCATGGTGGAGGGTCTGAAGAAAGAAGGGCTATCTGCGCCGTCTGAGTGGTTCGTCGCCAGTTCCTGTTCACCTTCGCTTCGGTGAGCCGTGTCATTTCCCGAGGGCTTTGGAACACCGGCTTGGGCATTACTAACGGACTCTTGCCAGCCACGAGGTTCTCCAACTGCAAGCCCATATTCATGAAAGCGGCTACTGACTGGTAGACCTGATTAGTGTTGTCATAGCCGACATCATATTTAGCCACGAACATACCATCCCGGGACTTGAGTTCAGCGCCTGCGTAATAGCCGTATACGTCGGAATCCATATCAAACTTATAACCAGTGACGCTCAATCGCAGATCAGGTCCGCCGCCGTATAATTCATGGGAGTAACCAACCTGAAAATCGAAGTTTGAATTACCGAAGCCGTCTTCGCCCGTCGTCGGGGGCACGTAACCGAGGTTGTTGAGTGATGACGCGTCAAGCGCCTGTCCATACCAATTGAAATTCAGATCAATGGCGTCATGCCCTGAAACCATAGCCGCCATCTCCGCACCTGCGCTTCCGGATGAATACCAGACACCAGTCAGCTTCGTGGTGTCGAAAAAGGAATGCAACCCGACCATGGTGTGATTGCCTAACATCCTCCGATATCCACCACCAAGACAAAGATCAACACTGTTGTTTGGGGACCCGGGTTGGGCGATCGAGAAACTTTGGAGTTCTCCATGCGCCTCCCCGTAAACTGTGGAGTCAGCTCCAATCCTGAAAGGAAGCAAATAGTCAACAGAAGCTGTCCCAACCCGCAACTGTGGCCCAAATGTATAATTGTATCCAAGTTGAAGATTAGAAATTTTTGGTAAGATACCCTGAAACATGCCGCTGGATATTGAAATGCTGTCGCTGCCTCTCGGTCCCAATAAGGAGCTTCCAGGCAATCCCAATGGATTAGATGGGGTCAAATCAGGGGTCACTGACGGCCCATTCCTCCTTACAACGTCGGCTGAGCTGTATGGTGTCTGCTGAATGCCCTGTGATACAGCCAATAGAGGAGTGAAACTCACAACGAAAGACGCTAGAATAAAAACCCTGAAAAGTCTCTTCATGACGAGCCTCCAGCGAAGGACGACAGGAAACGATATCAGCTTCACCACATGGTGATGACTAAGTTCATACCTCTCCACTAATGAGTCATAAGACATTATGAGACTAGAAGTATTTATGCATAGTATATCAGTAATATTAACATATTAATTACATATTATCAACTAAAACATTAATAATTGTAATCTCTCCTTCAAGCTTTACCCGAACACAGTCTGGTAGTTATACTCCAATGGAAACGGCGAGGTTGCATCACAGCGACATTGATTTTCTTGTTCAATTCAAACCGGATCACATTCCCGGCCTACTCGAAATCGTTGGAATGGAACAGTAGCTTTCCCAAATGTTTGGTGGAAGAAAAATAGATCCTCGGGCACCGAGGACCTTAGCCGATATTTCAGGGCCGAGATCATTGATAGAGCCGTGTCTCAATATGAAGTCTCATGACCTCGTCAGAATGAAACACATGATTGAAGCGGCGGATGAGGCCATGAGTTTTGCTCAGGGTAAGAACCGAGGCGACTTGAATAAAGACAGGATGATTACTATGGCGCTCATGCGGGAGATAGAAGTTGTTGGCGAAGCCGCATCGAAGATATCAGAAGATTTTAAGTTCATCCATCCTGATAGTCCTTGAGCGCTCATAATCGGAATGTTTCGGTCTTCTAACAGGGCGCTGCCGTAATTGTCGACCAGAATGTCGCCCTAGTTCTGAATAGCGGCTTTTAGAATGACAAAATTTCGCTGTCGATAATAGGTTCGAATTTCAGCCGGCAATTTTCGATGACATCAAGTCCCGCAGCGATACCGTGCGTAAAAGGACCTGCCTGGTTGATGATGGGCTGAAGTAACGGCAATCCCCTTCAATTCAGCGACGTCTTCAACTGAAAAAAACAGGCGGTCTTTAAGATTTGACCATACGTCCGACATCATCAGGACTACATCCTTATCATTTATGATAAGGATATGTGTCTATCTGGGCCGTCAATAGGAAAATTTAAAGTTTGTCCTTAGTTTGGCTCCAAAGAACATATATCAGCCCGACGCAGTCCACTCAAGTCGCTGGCGTGCCGGTAACATCTTCAATCGCCAGCAGTACTAAAAGGCCCTTACCCGACGATTGCGATATTCGTCGTCCGTTAAGCAGCATTTTTCTGTGGCCGATGATCGGAAAGTCGTGATTGACCTCAACCTTTTCAAAGGTTGTGTTATGCGTCAAAATATTGTCCAGCAATTCCCGTAACGACGGAATGTCCCACTGACGTTCGCCGATTTCATAGAAATGCCGGCCAACAGTGTCTTGTGAAATAACATGGAAAGCGCTGTAAAAGGACCGGTTGGCCGAGACAACCTCCAGCCTGTCATCCATTATGACTAGAGGTTGAGTTATTGTGTCAACTATACATTCCGAATATTCGCGAGCCGACTGAGCCGCTTCCTGCGCCTGTTTTATACCGGTAATATCCGTGAACGTAAGCACCACCCCTTCGATTACATTATCGAGTGTCCTATAAGGCAATATCCTTGCGAGATACCACGTGTGATCGATAGTCCTGACTTCCTTTACTATGGGCGCTAGTGAATCCAGAACCGTTTGAGCATCGGCAACCAGGTCTTCTCCGTCGACATTTGACTTGATGTCGGATAACTGGCGACGAGAGTCTGTCGGGACCAGGCGGTACAGTGCCGTGGCTTCCCGGGTGAAACGTTTTATGGCAAGGCTGTCATCGAGAAAGATAGTACCGATATTCGTATTGTCGAGAAGGTTCTTCATGTCATTCTGCATCCCGGCCAGTTGTTCTATTTTGGCCTGCAATTCGGAATTGACAGTTATCAACTCTTCATTGACCGATTGAAGTTCTTCCTTTGAGGTTTCGAGTTCTTCGTTGGTGGATTGCAATTCTTCATTGGTGGACTGAAGCTCTTCGTTGGCTGACTTGAGTTCCTCGTTTGCGGTTTGAAGCTCCTCTATGGACGCTTGAAGGTTCTCTTTCGTATAGAGAAGTTCCTGTTCGAGTTCCTCCGCCCGTTTAGACTCTCCAGATTTTGCCGACGGCCTAGCCCTGGATCGTTTCCCCTTTGTCTGAGGTTCTACCTCCTCGAATGACACGATCAAGTATCCCATAGGCGACCCTTGGTCAGCTAATGGTCTTACAGTGACGTTCACACCCTGGACGCCGCCATTGGTCTTTACCGGAACAGCGGCGCAGGTTAGCTGTTTTTTTTGTGTAGCCGCAGTCAGGATAGCTGTCCTCAGTTGCAACTGAAGCCCTTCTCGGGCCATTTCTACAACATTAAGGCTCGCCTGACCTGGCGCAGGCCGTAGGTATTTACCGGTATCGCCATTGACAAACAGAATGTTACCCTTCTCGTCGGTTATCACAGAGGGTGGGGCGTAATACTGGAGCAGAGCCTTTCGGGAGAGTTCAGCGAAGTCAATATCCTTGGCTTTTTTCAGTGTCTCATTCAACCCGGAGCGGGGTTGGTCGTGAGTCCAGGACAGCCCTTCTCTCATAACTCTGACGCCGGAGTTGATCGATTCTCTCGCCACATAGAACTTCCATTTCTTGTTGACCGGCGCAAAGATATCAGGATGGTTTCCGATGCTTTCCGAAGGGCTTAGGAACAGGAATCCTCCTGGCTTTAGGGCATAATGAAATGTGGGGATAAGCCGGTTTTGAAGTTCGGGCTCAAGGTATATGAGCAGGTTCCTGCAACTAACGAGATCTAGTTTGGTAAAAGGAGGGTCTTTGATCACATTCTGGATAGCAAAGACGATCATTCCGCGGATTTCCTTTTTCACACGGTAGCCAGCCTCTTCCTTTACGAAAAACCTTTTTAATCTTTCAGGGGAAACATCTATCGATATATTGGGGGGATAGGAGCCGGCCCGCGCCACAGCGATGGCGTCATCATCAATATCTGTGCTATATATCTGGACTTTGAATTCCTGCTTTGATTCATCCATGTATTCCCTGAAGGTCATTGCGATAGAATATGCCTCTTCTCCTGTTGCGCATCCTGCTACCCAGATCCTGAACACAAAATTCTCCGATTTGTGGTCGAAGAGTTTGGGGAGAATGTCCGCCTTTAGGGTTGCAAACGCCTCAGGCTCCCTGAAAAAACTCGTCACGTTTATGAGAAGTTCCTTGAAGAGGAGGCTAACTTCTTCCGCATGCTCCTGAAGGTAACGAGCATAGACGCTTGTGTCATCGATGCCATGCACGGTCATCCGTCGTTCTATTCGGCGTCTGATGGTGTTCTGTTTGTATAATGAGAAGTCATGGCCTGTCCTGGTTCTCAGTACCGCCACAATCTTGTTGAGAGCGTTTGTAACAGGAGGCGCATAAGGTTCTGGTTTAATCCCTTTTTTGAAAAGTGTCTTCACATAGGTCGTCAACTGCTCCGGCACCTTTTCAACAGGTAAAACGTATGTGGCCAGACCACTATGTACTGCGCTGGCCGGCATTCCGTCATATTTTGCGGTGGTCGGGTCCTGCACGAAAGAGACACCGCCTGCCCCATGAATGGTCCGTAGCCCGAGGGTGCCGTCAGTGCCACTGCCTGAGAGAACCACGCAAATCGCCCTTTCTCCCTGGTCCTCGGCGAGTGAGCGAAAGAAAGAATCTATTAGCATCCGTTGGCCGCGAGCCCCTTCGAGGGCGCTGACATTGAGAACACCATGAAATATTGTCATGTCACGGTTTGGCGGGATGACATAGACATGGTTAGGAAGCGTCGGCGTCTGGTCCTGAGCCTCCTCAACCGGCATCGAGGTGATGCGCTGAAGGATTTCGGTAAGCATGCTGGCATGATTAGGATCAAGGTGGGATACCAACACAAAAGCCATTCCACTATCTGGCGGCATGAAACGAAAGAATTGCTCAAACGCTTCGAGCCCGCCTGCCGAAGCCCCAATCCCTATTATTGGGAAGCTGGCGTCCCGCTGGTCTTTCCCCTTTGAATCCAGGGACGCTTTAGACTTTTTGTCACTGATCTTTTTGATGGGCATGATGTTCTCCCAGGCGCCGCGGGCGGTCCAGATTCTTGTCGCCAAACCGTCTATGGCAGGAACGCCGATACTTTTCAAGTTATTCATTGGCAATATCAGTCTATTAACGCAAAAAGCCCGATGCTATAGACTGTTACAAAGGTCCTATTTACACAATATCTTTGAGCGAATAGCCGGCGCTTCGACCGCCGGGGGTGTCTCTCGTTAATACATCTCGCCGAATAAGATCATCTATATCGCGAAGAGCCGTATCCTGGGAGCATTTTCCAAGTTTCGCCCATTTGGAAGATGTGAGCTTGCCTTGAAAACCGTCAATTAGCTGATTTAGAACGATGCGCTGTCGGACATTGAAACTTTCGCCCGAATGCGTTTCCCAAAAATGGGCCTTCTTAAGCACGGCCCCTAAAGTTATTTCAGCGCCATCCAGGGCAGCGTCAAGACAACCAACAAACCATTCCAGCCAGTTCGTGATGTCGAGATCACCCTTTTGGGCCGCTTCAAGGACATCGTAATATGCGCTTCGTTCCCTTCGGATTTGAGCGGACATGCTATAAAAGCGCTGAGAACTTTTTTCCGAACATGCGAGCGTCTGATCGGTAATTGCCCTGGCAATCCGCCCGTTTCCATCGTCAAAAGGATGGATGGTAACAAACCAAAGATGAGCCACTCCAGCCTTAAGCAACATTTCCACACCTGTCTCAGAGTTGTACCATTCAAGAAAGGTCTCTATTTCCTTCTTGACACGCTTTGCTGGAGGAGCCTGGAAGCGTGTAGCCGTTCTCGGCCGAAGGGCCCAGAGATGACTTGCATAGGACCTGGCTATTCGCCGCAGCCGCAATAGTTCAGTTTGCAAAGGGCGTCCCAGTCCAGATTCAAATCCCGGCAGGCGGAAATGAAAATCGCCTCCCTGTTAATCTTCGTCAATAATCTTCCGGATCTTTTCAAAAAGTTGGGGTATGTCAAACGGCTTACCGATAAAATCCTTGGCTCCTGCGTCCTTCAATTCCTCTGCCACCCCCTGCCTGGTTTCTCCTGTGACAATAAGGACCCTAACATTCGGGTCCATGTTCCGTAATTCTTGAAGACAGTGTTTCCCATCGATCCCCGGCATTATGAGATCCAGGATAACCAGTCTAATTGCTTCATGATGTTTTTCATAAAGCCCTAAGGCGTCTTTCCCATTTGAAGCGGCAATGACAACGTAATTGGCTTCCGCCAATATTCGAGAGGCCAGTTCGGTGATATTCGGCTCATCGTCAACTATAAGTACGGTCTCTCCATGTCCCTTGGGCGGCTCTTTTTTCTCGGAATATTGTTCTTCCGGAACTTCTTCTGTTGCGGGAAAGTAGATCTTGAATGTAGCGCCTTCGGACGGTTGACTATTACAAATGATCTTACCGCCATGCTTTTCTACTATGCCGTAAACAACGGAGAGACCAAGTCCTGTTCCTTTGCCCTCTGCTTTGGTCGTGAAAAACGGTTCAAAAATATGCTTTACTGTCTCGTGGTCCATGCCTTTCCCGGTATCAGTCATTGAGAGCAGAACGTATCGGCCAGGCTTTGTGTTAGGGTAGGGGCGGCAGAACTCTTCATCCAGTATCGTGTTTTGAGTTTGTATCGTTAGCTTCCCACCGTCCGGCATGGAATCTCTCGCATTTACCGCAAGGTTCATTAATATCTGGTCAATTTGAGAAGGGGAGGCGTTAATGGTCCAAAGGTCATCGGGCATAACGAGGTCGATGTCTATCATCCTGGGCATGACTGGAGCTATCATAGTGTGAAGCTGCGCAACAAGTTTATTAAGGTTTAATGGTTCAAGCCTGACGCTCGTTTTTCTACTGAACACCATCATCCCTTTAATCAGTTGAGCGCTACTATCAACGGTTTGCTTTATAACTCCCAGGTCCATTTTTACCGACGCCGGCAGATCTTTGTTGAAAGAAATCAAGTCCACGTAACCTGCAATGACCTGGAGCTTGTTGTTGAAGTCATGAGCAAAACCACCCGCTAGAGTTCCTATGGCTTCCATCTTCTGGGCCTGGAATAGCTGTTCCTGAAGCTCAATATGTTTAGTTACATCGTGTTTCACACTCACGAAGTTCGTCAGGTTCCCTGACTTATCGTAAACTGGCGAGATGGTGGCGTCTTCATGGTATTCAGTCCCATCTTTTCTCTTGTTAATAAACCTCCCTGTCCATACTTTTCCAGCGTTAATGGTCTCCCACATATTCCTGTAAAAATTCTCGTCATGTTTATCACTCTTGAAAATATCGGGAGTCTGCCCGAGAAGTTCATGGCGACTATATCCACTGATGGTCTCTTCAGAGGGGTTAGCGTATTGAATTATCCCCGTAGCGTCAGTTATGAGTACACCCTCTGCAGCCTGCTCAACAGCTTTGACCAGCAGCTTCTCCTGCTCACTGAGCCGCATGTATTCAGTGATGTCCTGCGCTAATTCCACGACACCTATTAGATTTCCTCTATCATCGAATACCGGTTCTCCCCTTTCATTCCAAATCCGCCCGTCCGGTGTGGTCATAATTGTTTCTTCAGATTGTTTCGTCTTAAAAGCCTTCATTGTTGGGCAGTTTTCACAAGGACGCTCGGGGTTAGCCCACAATGAGTGACAGGTAGCGCCAATCATTTCTTCCGGCGATTTTCCAACCGATTCCGCAGAGATTTTGTTGGCCCACTGTATTTCGAGCTTGTCGTTTACGAATGCGATATTAGTGGTGATCCCATTTAGAATGGCGGATTTCTGAACTTCACTTAATTGTAGCGCCTCCTCTGCCGACTTGCGCTCGGAAATATCCGTTAAGAAAACAACTGTGGCGGGTTTCTTTTCCCATGTGATCATTCCTGAATCAATTTCAACAAATTTCTGAACGCCGTCCCTGGCTAAAATCCTTATTGGGTAACGGCTTGGAAGGATCTCACCTTTTAGCCGCCGGTAATGTCGGCTGAGAACTGTTTCTCTATCATCGGGATGGATGAAATTGGTGAAAGGGGTATCTAGTAACTCTGACTCAGAATATCCAATTATTTCCAAAGCCCTGGGATTGACAAACCTTAACATTCCGTCCTGAGCGACGAGTATTCCTTCCATAGCCCCATCCGCCAACATCCGATACTTTTGTTCAGATTCTTCGAGGGCCTTCTGAACCTGACGATGGGCCAGTTGGCCTGAAAGAAGGGTGCCCAGGAGTACAGTAGCCAGGGGGTATATGACAAGGACAGGAAAACTTATGCTCAAGATCACTTTTTGAACATGCTGTCCAGGGAGAGAGATCGTCCATAGAATCATAGCGATGTGGACGACCAGGCCAAAAATTAACAATTCTATCCAGCCAATCTCTGCTAGACGATTTCTACGTTGATACCTCCAAAGTATACCTATAACGCCTGATGTCAGGATGACACCTAATCCCATCCACATCCCAGCCCCACCGACGTAGACTCGAAAAACCCCGATAATTGCAATTGCGATAACGGTGGGAACCGCCCCGAAAAACAAACCTCCGAGGCTCAAGATAATGGATCTGGTATCGAAAATTATTCCGTCGCCAAACGACCACCGGTTCATTATGATGGCGACGCCTATAGCTCCTAAAGCCACTCCGGTAAAAATACGAGTCCACAACTTACTCGACGGTTTCATTCGCAAGACAAGATCGAGCAAGACTCCCAGGGCGACTAACAGAGCGGCGTTATTTATTAATCCCATTACTGGGCTCATTTTAATGCTCGCGCCTCATGTTTGGTAGCACCTGCGATGGTTTTCTCAGTGGGTGTCATTCTATTTACCTCGCAAAACTGTCGCAACTGAGTCCAAAAGTTGAGCCATCCCAAACGGTTTATGCACAAACCCCTTAACAAAGGGACTTATCTCTCCGTGTAGCTCATCGCTCGGAGAATAACCGCTTGCTATGAGTACCTTTACTGACGGATCAATCTTCAGTAGTTCCATTAAACAGTCTCTGCCGGACATTTCCGGCATCAGAAGGTCGAGAATTACCAGTGATATCTGACCCTTTCTCGTCTGATAAATGTCAAGAGCCTCCCTCCCATTGGCAGCCACAATGACAGTGTAACCATCGCTTGCCAGAAACCGTTCCTCCAACTCAGCGACCGGAATATTATCCTCAACTACGAGAATTGTTTCCGGTGTGCCTGATTGGACTTGAGGTTCAACCATTTTAGCCGGCATCAGTGGTTTTTCGTTAGACGGAAAGTAAACCTTAAATTCGGTTCCTTTGCCTGGCTCACTCTCACAGGTTACATGGCCGCCCTGCTGCCGCACGATCCCCCGTACCACAGAAAGCCCAAGTCCCGTTCCCCTCGTGGAGCCCCTTTCTTTTGTGGAAAAGAACGGATCAAATATCCTGGTGAGTGTTTCTTTGTCCATTCCGCAACCGTTATCTCTAACGGAAAGCATCACATAAGCGCCTGGATTGGCTTCGAGATGGGACTTGCAGTAATCATCATCCAATGAAACAGCACTGGTTGAAATCTTCAGCGCTCCGCCGTTCGGCATTGCTTCTGAGGCATTAATGGCGAGGCTCATGACAAGTTGATCTATCTGAGCGTGATCTGACAGAATCGTGGCTGGACCATTCGCCAGATCGAGATCAAATTGAACTATCTGAGGGAGGGTTCGAGATATTAGCGTGGTCAATTGACTGACTTGATGATTGAGATCCAATGGGACTGGGGTGGCCTGGCCTTGTTGGCCTAAAGCGAGTAACTTCTTGACCAGATCCGCCCCTCCCTGGCATGTTTCAATTATAGTTTGAAGTTCCCTGTAGCCCTGTTCAGCTTTTTGCTTGCCTTCCAACAGAATCTGGGAATAGCCAAGCACAATCTGAAGCATGTTGTTAAAGTCGTGGGCGATCCCACCGACCAGCGTGCCAAGGGCTTCCATTTTCTGGGATTGGAAGAGCTGAGTTTTAAGAGCTTCTTTTTCCTTTTCAGCACGTAACTGGTCGGTAATGTCGGTGGTCACAAATATCATCAGGTTCTCTGACGATGAAGGATCAACATGTCTTATCCGTATACGAACGTCAAAAAGAGATCCATCTTTTCGGATAAACCTGCTGACAGTCTCCGCAATCTTTCCTCTTTGCAAATTAGTATATAGATCGCGTCCCACACGCTCATACTCTTCTTCGGAAGGATAAAAAATTCTGGTGCTTTGACCTACGATCTCCTTTTGGTTTTCAAAACCAAGCATCTTCAAGCATGCGTCATTCACCCACTTTAATTTTCTGTCCAGAATAAGCCCTATCCCAACTGGCGAAGTCGCCAGAATGGTTTTGACGGTCCGTTCACTATTGTGAAGTTTTTCCTGTGCACGCTTCCTGGCGGTTATGTCATGATGGATCACGATGCTGGCAGTGTGTTTGCCGTCCATGTTGCGCAGTATGGCGGTCGAGATCCGAAGATCCAAAACCTTGCCTTCTCTGGTCCACCGCTGAGTTTCGAATACGGCTTTCTCACCACGGAGGGTCCTTTCCCATATTTGTTTAGTGATCGCTTCCGCAGAGGGAGGCACAAAATTGGTTATAGGCTTACCGGCCAATTCTTCCACGGACCAACCGTAAAGTTCTTCAAACGCCTTGTTTATAAAAGTAACTCTTCCCAGATCATCATACACGACAAGCGCATCAGGGGTGGTTTCCGCCAGCGACCGAAAGTGGTTCTCACTTTCTCGCAATGCTGTTTCCGCCTGCTTACGATCGGTGATATCTTCATAGATCCCCAGCACCCCAATGACTTGTCCTTGCCTGTCGCGATAAGGCACTTTGACGGTATGCGCCCAACGGTCTTGACCGGAGAGTTGATAGGTTTCTTCAAGGTCCTTTGTCATACCGGTAGACATACAAGTTCGGTCGTCGGTACGGAACGCTCTAGCCAGTTCGGGGGAATGGAAAGCGAAATCGTCTTTGCCTATTATCTGTTCCGGAGTAAGCCCAAGGTCTGAGGCGTAGTTTCTGTTGCAGGAAAGGTAGACTGAATTGCGGTCTTTGACGAAAATACGTTGCGGAAGATGCTCAATCAGGCTGCGATTGCGTTCTTCACTCTCACGCCGAGCCTCCTCCGCAATCTTGGTCTCGATGAGCGCATTCGCCAGTTTAAGGTTACTGTAGCTCAGTTGGCCGATCGTGGATGCCAATTTAGAGTAAAAGTTCATCAAGTCTGCAATTTTCTCAGTACTCCACCTTTGAACTCTTTGAAGGGCAGCAAGGTATTCAGACTTGTCAAACCCGTACCGCTCAGCCTGTGAGTCAAACACTTCTAAATCAGGGGCTTCATCCTCAAACAAAAACTGTCCATAAAAAATATTGCCCACGTGCTTTCCGCCCATAAAGAGGGGCGTAACAACGTCCCACATGTTGTTCTTACATTTGTATAAGAGATATTCGCCTTCCTTGACGTTCTTTGTTAGATAGAGATCGCTTTCAAGACAATTATGTTGCGTTTCCGGATGGACCCGATGGAACTTGGCGCAGATATCGTGCCATCCAGTGGCGACCAGGATGTTCCCCTTCAAGTCAAGAATGGCAATTCCAATATCCGTGAGTTTATAAAAGTCATCCATGAGGGCCTGGATCTTTTGAATATCGATGACATTACCAAATTCTTCCTGCTCTATTGCGTAGTAAGGAGAAAGGAGACTGGATAGGTTTCCGATTAGATTTTGCTCGCCCTCCCGTAATCCTTCACTCTCTCGGAGGAGTTTTCCGGAGCCTACAGTCTTGCTCTCGGCAGCCTCGAATTCAGCAAGCTTGAGGCGCATTTCGCCCAATTCCTCGATTAGCTGTTCCCTGGTTTTGTCCTGGTCTTGCATGTAAGTTTTTCCTGTCAATTCCTGTCGAGTATCTGACGGACGGTAGTCAGGAGTTGTCTCATGCTATAAGGTTTTTGGATGAAACCCTTTGCTCCGGCCGCCATGACGCCATTAACCGGTCCAGTCTCGGAATAACCGCTCGCAATAACAACCCTTGCATTAGGGTTGATCCGCAGAATCTCGACCAAACATTGTCTGCCATCCATTACGGGCATAATCAGGTCCAGGATGATCAGCGAGATACTGGCGCCCTCCCTTTCGTATGTCTTCAGGGCTTCTCTTCCATTGCCGGCTATGATCACTTTATACCCAAACTCGTTCAGAAGTCCTGCGCCTAGTTCTCTGATCTCATCATCATCTTCCACCAGAAGAATAGTCTCCGTACCGCGTGGAATGGCAGTTTCCTTTGGTGGGGCGCCTGAATCTTTCTCTGTATGAATTGAAGGGATGTAAATTTTGAACGTCGTCCCGTGACCAGGCTCGCTATAACACATGATGTGTCCGTTATGCTGCTTAACGATACCATACACATTCGCAAGCCCTAGTCCGGTGCCTTTTCCTCTTTCCTTGGTAGTGAAGAAAGGCTCAAATATGTGAGACAGTGTTTTCCTGCTCATCCCCTGGCCGGTATCGGAAAAAGTCAACAGGGCGTAACTTCCAGGCATAGCCTCAAGATGTGAGCTGCAATATTCCTTGTCCAACTTAACGTTTGCAGTCTCAATGCTCAATATTCCACCGTCCGGCATTGCGTCCCTTGCGTTTACCCCGAGATTCATCAAGACCTGGCCTACTTGAGACGGGTCCGCTTTGATTGATTCAAGATCTCCGCTGAGATGTAGGTCGATTTTAATTGTCTTTGGGATTGTTCGAGAGAGAAGGTGTCGCACCTGGGTAATTTCCTGGTTCAAATCGACGGGAACATATCTTGTTTCAACCTTTCGGCTGAAAGTTAGCAAGCTCTTAACCAGATCGGCCCCTCGCTTTCCCGCTTTGTATATTTTCTGCAGATCAGTGTAATCGTGTTCCCCTTCTTTTTTTCGTTGAAGCATGAAATCAGAATATCCCAATACTGTCTGAAGTAGGTTGTTGAAATCGTGAGCAATGCCACCGGCGAGGGTACCAATCGCCTCCATCTTCTGGGCCTGGAGGAGTTGAGCCCGGAGAGCGTTTGACTCAGTCACGTCTATGAGAAACCTAAGGGTGGAACGCTGACCTTGATACGAAATTTGACTGCCCCAGGCCTCCAAATCAATGTGGGCGTCATCTTTCCTGATTCCAGTCACGCGGTAGTGAGGATCCACATCAAGCCCCATGGCTCTGTTCTCGTTCCTTTCGGTAATCAGACGCTTGCCCTTCTCAACATACAGGGCTTCAACCGGAAGCCCTTCGATCTCTTCCGGACAGTCATAACCAAACAAGTTCAAGAATGCGGGGTTTACATAGGAATACCTGCCCTGCGTGGCAATTCTTATCGCTATGGGCGCCGACTCTATCAGAAGGCTCATCCGTTCTTCGGCCTCTCTAAGGTCCTGCTCAGAACGCTTACGTTCACTGATGTCCCTTACTATTGCTTGAATCTGTACCTTGCCGTTTAGAATAAGGGCATTCAGAGATACCTCCGCATCAAATGGGGAGCCGTCCTTACGAACGTGTTTCCAATAAAATGTCTGTGGATTGAAATTTAAGGCGGCGCTAATGTATTTGAGAGCTTTTTCCAACGAGGCAAGGCCATCTGGTTGCTTTTCCGGAGAAAATTCCATTGGCGTATGACCAACTATATCCTCTTTCTCCACGCAGCCAAACATTTGAACGGTCTTTGCATTGCATTCAATGAATTTGACGTTGTCCACCAGGAATATGGCGTCATTGGCATTCTCGAAAAGTGTGTGAAATCTTTCTTCACTCTCCCGCAGGGCCTCTTCCGCCTGCAAGCGGTCCACACCCCTCCAGACCGAATCCATCATCAGGGTAAGTTGCAATATGTCCGCCTGATCGTAGTCAGATTCCTTGTTCGCCACACCAACCACCGCCACAATCCTATCGCCTATGAAGACCGGTACCGTCAGATACCTGCGCAGTGGCGCATGCCCCTCCGGGTACCCTTTTTTCAATGGATTCGGAGCCTCAAAATCGTTGACCACAATCGGTTGGCGCTGACGAACCGCCTCTCCCCATATTCCGGTTTTCTCAAGCTGATACACGGTCTGAGGCTCTGCGATTGAACATTCCTTCATCACGTCTTTCGACCAGGTATTCAATACAAACTCTTCGCGATCTTCGTAATAATGGTAAATGTAGCCTAGCTTACTTTGAGTGAGTTCCAAAGCCTCTTCAAGAGCATGGTCCAGGAAGTCCTGGACTGAATCAGCCTTGTAGTGGAGTATGTCAACAATTTTTTCCAAACGAGCTTCGTTCCGTAGCGCCTCCTCCTCGGCCCGCTTTTGCGCGGTTATGTCATGAATGATTGAAAAGAGTACAGGAGTTTCTTTCTTTTCAATCAGGGAAGAGTGAATTTCCACCGTTCTAACTTCTCCATTGGCAAGTCGCTGCTCTTGTGAAACCAGATTGCGTTGGGTTTCAACCTCATCCAGTGGCGCCATATTGATCTCGTGGATAGACATCGAGCATAGCTGAGACGCCGTGTAACCGTAGAACCTTTCCGCAGCCTTGTTTGCATCCAGTATTCTTCCTGTTACCGGTTCGATCAGGAGCATAACAGCGCTATGCTTTTCGAACATCCCCCGAAATTGCTCTTCACTCTCACGCAATCGGTTTTCAGCGTATTTAAGCCTCAGCATGGCATTCACTCGAGCGAGGAGTTCCCTATTCGGTATTGGTCTCGCGATGTAACCATCCGCCCCGTGCTCCAGACCCTCGGCCTGATGGTCGGATCCGATTTGAGCGCTCGACACAAGAACCACATAGACATCTGCGGTTTCAGGATCGGACTTGATGCGCTTGCAAACCTCCCGACCGTCCATGTCCGGCAAGCCTAAATCCAGAAGAATCAAGTCAGGTTTGTGTTCCGCAGCCAACTTCAGGCAATCTATCCCGTTGTTCGCCTCCAACGTCTCATATCCTGCTCCCCTCATAATTCTTGACATACCATGGAGCGCTGGGATTTGGTCATCCACGATCAATATTGTAGTAGTATCCTTATTTTTCATCCTTGCCCACTTAGACTGTTTGTGACATCGCCATTCTCATCCAGGTCCATTATATCTCCCGTGGGTCAATGCCCCTTTGACTGTCTCAACCATCGTTCCCTAACAGACGATCCAGTTTAGCCTTCAACGCCTCCATTTTGTAAGGCTTATGCAGAACGCCGGCAGGACGTCGGTCGGGAAAGTTCTGTAGTAAGACATCCTCGGTGTAACCGCTGCTAAGGATCACCTTGACATCCGGCTTGATCCGTATGAATTCCTTGAAAGCCTCAACACCATTCATTCTGGGCATTGCGAAGTCAAGCATGACTAGATCGATTTCACTAATGCGCTCTTGGAAAAGACCTATCGCTTCCTCGCCATCGGCTGTTGTGATAGTGTTGTAGCCCAATATATCCAGGCGTCTAACAGCGAGATCGCGAACCCCTGTCTCATCCTCAACTAAAAGAATAGTTTTTTGCCGGTTAGCAGTTTCAGTCGGTGACGGCTTAATCTCAACTCGTTCCATGATTTGAGCGGTCGAAGCCCGAGCGTCTTTAGTCGCAGGAAACAGAATACGTATTGTTGTTCCCTTCCCAATCTCACTATCCACAATTATGGCCCCACGATGACCCTTTACAACCCCGATTACTTCAGCCATCCCCAGGCCCCGACCCGTAAATTTTGTTGTGAAAAATGGATCAAAGAGCCTTCGTTGATTGTCAGTGTCCATGCCGCAACCAGTGTCCGTAACCTCCAGAAAGACGAACCGACCGGGAGTTGGCTTCTCTTCAAGGCGGCTACGGCTCAAATACCCCACCTCGCAATCCATGACGCCGGTTCTAAGGGCCACAACACCATGCTGATCTTTAATAGCCTCGGAAGCGTTAACCACCAAATTCATGACCAGGTGTTGTATTTGATCAGCGTCTCCTCTCATGAGTGGAAGTGAATTGAACCTTTCCAAATTGAGCGTAACATTTCCGGAAATACACGATTCCAGTTGGCTGAGGTTTCCGCTCAACAACTTGTTGAGATCCACGTCCACAGGGTAGTAAAATGTACTGCCCGTGTATATCTGCATCTGTTTAGAAAGTTCCGCCGATCTTCTTGCCGCTTCGACGGCGCTCTCAATGCTCAGCCGGGTCTCGGTATCGAGGGTCTGATCCGTAAGAGCTAATTCGAGGTTGCCCAAAACTACCGCTAACTGGTTGTTGAAATCATGGGCGATTCCCCCGGCCATTACAGCGAGACTTTCGATTTTCTGAGCATGGAGTAGCCTGCGTTCCATCTCCAGTCGCTTTTCTTCCATTCTCTTGCCGTCGGTAATGTCTCTGGCAATCGACTGAAATCCGACAATACCGTCCTTTTCCATGAGAAGTTGAGTCTTCTGACCGTACCATCTCATTTCACCGTTTTTTGTCACAAAGGGAAATTCATAATAAGTATCTGGAATTTTCTCTAAAAACTGACGACTGTAGAACCTACCGACATTCTCCATGTATTCCTCAGGAATGAATTCCAGGTAATTCCGGCCTACGACTTCTTCCTGAGAATATCGAATATGTTGTAGGCCTGACGGATTCACAAAGGTGACGCGCCCGTTAGGGTCCGTGGTGTACACTATGTCATAGGCATTTTCGACCAGGCGGCGATATTTCTCTTCACTGTTCCTGAGTTCCTCCGCAGCCTTCCTGCGTTCAGTGATATCAAGCATTGTTCCGGTTATCCGCTGAGGTTTGCCGTCTTTGTCATATTCGGCCACCTTGCCTCTGGCCTGAACCCACTTCCATTCGCCGGATTTGGTCTGGATTCTATATTCGGCCTCGAAACAAGGAAGTCGGCCTGCGAGATGCCCGTTCAAAACTTCTGAAACCTTTTCCCAATCGTCCGGGTGGACCGCTCTTTTCCATGTGCGAACGTGCGGATCCAGCTCATCTAACTCGTACCCCAACATTCGTATAGCCCACTCACTCCAAATAGCCCGCCCAGTCTTCAGGTTCCAGTCCCACAACCCGAGCGCCCCTCCTTCCAGGGCCAATTGCAAGCGTTGTTCACTCTCCCGTAATTTTCGTTCCACCATTTTGAGATGTGTAATGTCATCAATTAAACTGTCAACCCGCTGCGCCTTTCCATCGTTACCAATATCAGCCACCTTGCGCCGCATCTCATTCAATTCATCGATAAGCTGTTCTCTGGTTTTGTTTTCGTCTCGCATGCCGGCAGTCTCCATCTTCGGAATACCGTTTTTGACGATCAGTGACATGGTGAAATATCTTGGAAATTGTTTTTTTTAAGTGAGACAAGGACATCGGTAAACAGATTAATTTCTTTTTCTAAATCGGTAAAAGCCCGGTCCGCTTTCCTCAAGGCGCCTTCTCTGCCAATCATCTCGAGCTTCAGCGCTGCTTCAAAAGCTCTGTCAGCGGCAAAATTGCCTACGGCGCCCTTTATGGTATGCGCAGACCGTTCAATTGCTTCAGCATTCCCTTGACGCACGGCATGTTCAACGTGGGACAGCATTCCATAGCTGGTATCCAGGAATAGATCCACTATTTCTTTTAGAAGATTCATATCACCTCCGACCCTTGCCGACAATTGCGCTTTGTCGACAATTGCGCCAACTTTTCCTGCCGCAAAAGGCGCTTCGGAAGCCGCCTCACGTTTGCCAACCAACCCCTCGATATTTTCTACAAGTTCCTGTGTGTTAATCGGTTTCGAGACATAACCATCCATTCCCGCCGCCAAACACCTTTCCCTGTCTCCTGACATCGCATGGGCCGTCATGGCCACTATCGGGGTGTGACCTCCAGTAATTCTCTCCTTCTCCCTGATAGAACCGGTAGCTTCAAAACCGTCCATTTCAGGCATCTGGACATCCATCAGGATAATATCAAAACGTCTATTCTCAAGAATTCGTAGGGCTTCTCTTCCATTTTCCGCAATCGTTACGGTGTGTCCCATTTTCTGGAGAATTCTGGTTGCCAGCTTTTGATTGATGGCATTATCTTCGGCTAGAAGGACACTAAGACATCTTTTGCCCTCCCGGACTGAATGACGAGTAACTAGAGCGGGTCTTTTTTCACCCTCCGATGACTTGTTTAGGGCCGTAGAAATGATTTCGAAAAGCTCTGACTGTTTGATGGGTTTTAGGCAATAGGCCGTAATCCCCAAATTCACGCATCGGCGGGCGTCTCCTCGTTGTCCCGCGGAAGTCAGCATGATCATTGTTGAGCCGGACAAACTATGGTCCTGCTTGATTCGCTCGGCTAATTCAAAGCCGTCCATATCGGGCATGAGGTAATCAAGTATGACCAACGAGAACGGCTGCCCGACCTCCTGAGCATTTTTCATGGTATTCAGAGCCTCTATGGCGCTTTCTACCGCAACTGGCTTCATACCCCAGTACGCCAGTATTTCTTTAAGCACAAATCTGTTCATGGCGTTGTCGTCTACTATCAAAACCGGCAAATCCCTGAACTCGGAAAAGTCTACTGGAACTCTTTGCGGCAAGGGCCCCTGTTTGAGTCCAAGTTTTGTGGTGAAATGAAATGTGCTCCCTGTTCCTACTTTGCTTTCCACCCAAATTTGTCCACCCATGATCTGAACCAATTGCGTGGAAACAGCAAGACCCAGCCCGGTACCTCCATACTTCCTGGTTGTAGACCCATCCGCCTGTTCAAAAGCATTAAATATCTTTTCCCGCTTCTCCTGCGGAATTCCTATGCCAGTGTCCCTGATCGAAAAGTGCAGGTGAATTTCGTTTTCTGACTCTGATTCTAATTCAACGTCGACGGCGACCTCTCCTTTGTGGGTAAACTTGATGGCGTTCCCCAACAAATTTATGAGAATTTGATTCAAACGCCCAGGATCACCGACTACAATATCCGGAATTTGAGGAGGAATATGATAGACCAGTTCAAGATCTTTGGAGTGGGCTTGCAGGGAAACGGCCATCATGGCCTGAGCAATTGAATCTCTCAAACTGAAATCCATATCCACTAATTCGAACTTTCCGGCCTCTATTTTGGAGAAATCCAGAATATCGTTTATTAGCCTTAAAAGGGATTCCGCAGAAATTTTCACGGCTTCCAAATATTCTCGCTGTTCTGAAGAAATGTCGGTATTTAAGGCTAGTTCAGTCATGCCAATAATGCCGTTCATCGGGGTACGAATTTCATGACTCATGTTGGCCAAAAATGAACTCTTGGCCCTACTAGCCTGTTCGGCCGTTTCACGTGCTGAGATCAATTCCTTTTCCGCCATCTTGAGTCCCGTTATATCTTCAGATATTCCGACTACGTGAGTGGCTCTACCTTTCTCATCTATTATTGGAACCTTTTTTGAACGCAAGATCCTGACACCCTTGTTGCGAGTGGCGACTTCCTGTTCCTGGATTTCCATGAGTCGTCCGCTGGTCAAGACTTCCCGATCCTGGGCCTCAAACCTGTCGGCTTCCGATTCAGAAAATATGTCCCTGGCTGTCTTTCCAAGCATTTTATCGGCCGTATAACCGTAGAGGTCCTCGCAAGTCTTGTTCCATATACCAAAACTCAACCGTTCGGCGTCTTTAACAAAAACTCCGGTAGGGAGATGTTGTATTATGGAATCCAATAAGGCCTTTGTTCTCAAAGTCTCTTCCTCCGCAAGCCGGCGGTCGGTCAAATTAGTGAAGAAAACCATGTTACGCCGTCCAATAGAGGAAAATCTGACTTTTATATGCCTGATGGAGCCATCTTTACATTGTACAATTGTCTCGACAGGCTCAATCTGGGACTGCCTTTTTATGGCAGCGTCAACTTTCTGATTCCAGCTTTCAGCCAAATCTTGCCAATTGTTCGCCTTCGGGAATGCAAGAGACCACCAATGTTCGATATCGGGGACATCCTCTCGTGTGTAACCGAAGAGTTCCTCGAACTTGTGGTTGACCATTTCCAGGGTCTGTTTCACCCCAGATGTTACGATCATGGCGATAGGCGCATTTTCAATGAGCAAACGAAGAGTTTCTTCGCTTTGTCGCAGTTCGCTTTCCTTACAACTTAGCTGATCCTGTAACTGGCGCCCATCGGCTACAACCTGGCGCATTTTTCGCAATTCATCGATAAGCTGTTCCCTGGTTTTGTCTTGGTCTTGCATGTAGGTTTTTCCTGTCAATTCTTGTCCAGAACCTCACGAGCCGTAGCCAGAAGGTGTCTCATGTTATACGGTTTTTCGACGAATCCCTTTGCTCCGGCCGCCATGACGCCGTCAGCCGGTCCCCACTCGGAATAACCGCTAGTTATAATAACCTTTGCTTTCGGGTTGATCCGGAGAATCTCAGCCAGACATTGCCTGCCATCCATTACGGGCATTATCAGGTCCAACACGATTAGCGCAATCCTCTCCTTCTCCCTCAGGTATACTTCCACGGCCTCTTTTCCATTACCGGCCGTAATGACTTGATAACCAAAGCGGTTAAGAAGTGTTGTCCCAAGAATCCTAAGATCCTCTTCATCATCCACGATAAGAACAGTCTCTGTCCCGCCCGGAATCGCCGTCTCATCCGTTGGAGTGTCTGAGTCTTTTTCCGTCTTAATTGAAGGGAAGTAAATTGTGAACGTGGTCCCAGTTCCAGGCTCGCTGTAACATATGATGTGACCGTCATGCTTCTTGACGATACCATAGACAGTCGCAAGTCCCAGTCCGGTCCCTTTTCCCTTTTCCTTGGTAGTAAAGAACGGCTCAAATATGTGAGACAGTGTTTCCTCGTCCATCCCTTTACCGGTATCCGAAACAGTCAGCAAGACGTAACTTCCAGGTTTGGCTTCAAGATGACTATTACAATATTCCTTGTCCAATTGAATGTTTGCAGTCTCAATCGTCAATTCCCCGCCATCCGGCATGGCATCCCTGGCATTGACTCCAAGGTTCATGAGAACCTGCACTATTTGAGACGGGTCTGCCTGGACAGTATTCAGGTCGTCGCTGAGACGCAAATCAATCCTGATAGTCTTGGGAATGGTTTGAGACAGAAGCTGCCGTACCTGATCTATCTCATGGTTCAAATCAACAGGACCAAACTCCGGCTGAATCCTTCGGCTAAATATCATTAGTCCTTTTATGAGATCCGCTCCGCGTTTGCCTGCCTCATATATCTTTTGGAGACCGTCAAGTTCCGGGTCTCCTTGTTTCTTTCCCATCATAAGAAGCTCCGTGTATCCCATTATGGGCTGGAGCAGGTTGTTGAAATCGTGGGAAATGCCACCAGCCAGGATCCCAATCGTCTCCATCTTCTGGGCCTGGAACAGTTGTTCCTGAAGCGCAAGTTGTTTGGTTACGTCGTGTTCTACCACTACAAAGTTTGTCAGGTTATCTGACTTATCGTAAACGGGAGAGATAGAAACGTCTTCATGGTATTCAGTCCCGTCTTTTTTCTTGTTGATAAAACTTCCTGTCCATACATTCCCAGCGTTAATGGTTTCCCAAAGTTGTTTATAAGAATTGCCGCCGTGAAAATCACTTTTGAAAACATTTGGAGTCTGTCCGAGAAATTCGTCGAGACTATATCCACTAAGGACCACCTGTGCATGGTTGATGTATTGAATTATTCCAGTAGCGTCAGTAATGATAACTGCTTCAGCAGCCTGCTCAATAGCTGTCGCCAAACGTCTTGCAGTGTCCTCTGCTTTTCTTGCGGCGGTGATATTGCGGGCGACGCCCAGCACACCGATTAGGCTACCGTCTCTATCGTGCATGGGTGTCTTGATGGTTTCCACCAACTCCCGGTGGCCATCGTCAGCAAAGGTTAACCACTCTTCATTGATACTGGGCTTCCCCGCTGCCATGGCGATGCGATCGTGCTCGCGGAAGGAATCCGCGATGTCATCGTCAACAAAGTCGTAGTCTGTCTTGCCAACGATCTCCGCCTCCTTGGCGCCGAAGAAGCGCTCGAAGCGGGCATTGCAATTAAGGTAGATCCCGTCGGGATTTTTCAGCCAGATGAGGTCTGGAATGGTCTGTAACAGGGTACGCAGGTGGGCACGCTCTTTTTCGCGACGTAGCTGCGCCTGTGTCAGTTCCGTGATGTCTTGTACAGTCCCAATCGAACGAAGCGCAACTCCCGCCGCATCGTAGGAATGCTCGCATCGTTCATGCGCATACTTGACTCGGCCGTCCGGGAACAGCAGACGATGAACTATTTCGTAAGGATTCTTGTTTGCCAACGAATCAGCGTAAGCTCTATCTACTCTTTCCCGGTCTTCGGGGTGAATCAAGTCGAGAAACGCTTCGTGTGAGCCACCGAACTCTCCAGGTTCAATTTCAAAAATCCGATAAACTTCGTCGGACCAAAAAAGCCGGCTCGTGATAAGATCCAGCTCCCAACTGCCGATTCGGGCAAGACGTTGAGCCTCCTTCAGCGTAGCCACGGTGGTTCCTATCTCCTCCTCCAGTTTCTTGCGCTCTGTGATGTCACTGACCACCATACTAATTACGTGGGTTTCTTCGTTAGCCGCTTTCTGTTCGGCAGACGTATCCGTTCGGATACTTTCTAGGCGGACATAGAATGACGAACCGTTCTCGCGTTTGAGCGTAAGGTCACAACTTTTTTTCTCTTTATCCCCCAGCACGGCAATGATATGTTTATTCCATTGGTCGAGGCTGTCAGGAGCGACAAGGCGTTTAAACCCTCGCCCAATCAAGTTTAGGCGGGGCATTCCGAGGAGCGAGGCGCCGGTCAGGTTGACCTCTATGATGAGCCCCTGACGGGACAGAGTAAAATATCCGGTTGGAGCGAAATCATAAAGGTCCTGGTACTTGTCTTTGGATCGATCCAGTGCGCTCTGAACTGTCTTTAGTTCCTCATCCTGCATCTCCTGCTCAATCTCATAAACCTCAAGTGAGTGGATGATCGCTTCAGACGTTTTATCCATAAGCTCCGGTTGCGCATTCTGAGACTTCCCGAGTTGATCCTCATCGGCGCCTCTCAGAACGCTTGCTCTACTTCCAGTCTCGTCAATCTCTCCTTCGTTCCCCATTAGCTTGTCTCCTTAAGACGGCCTGAGTCAGCGGTCTCTATCAATTGCTCGAGTTCTTCTTCAATGCCTCCATATTATAGGGTTTGTGCAAAACACAAGCAGGTTTAGTATCGGGAAAGCCCTGCGCTATCACAATTCCAGTGTATCCGCCACAGGAAACAGAACACGTATTGTAGTTCCCTTCCCAATATGACTGATTACCATTAATGCTCCATGATGACCTTTTACTATTCCCAGCGCTTCCGCCATGCCAGCGACCATTCATCTGGAAACCGGAAAGGGAAAGTTCTATCAGGAACTCCTCTCCATATTTTCTACGAGCAACAAGCTGTGTAATTCTCCCCAATGCGTTTCCTTGGCCGGATACGGCGAAATTCTTGAAAGCAGAACGGTAAGCGGCGTGATATTTCGGAGGGGCTAACAGCTCGTGGACGTTTTTCCCCATTACCTCGGAAGAGTTATAACCGAAGATTCGCTCTGAGGCCGGGTTCAAAAAAGAGATTTCCCCTCTGTCATCAATCAGGATAATTGCGTCAAGGGCAGAATCGGTAATAGCCCTGAATCTCTGTTCTCTCTCCCGAATATTCGCTTTCATCATCTGGTCTTGGCTCCTGGTATTCTACTCATCTCTCAAAACTGACCCTACTGAGCCTAAAAGTTGATCCATCCCATACGGCTTTTGCACAAACCCCTTAACAAGTGGGCTGATCTCTTTGTGTAACTCATCACTCGGTGAAAAACCGGTTGCAATAATCACTGTACCGCGGAAATCCCGAGTCCGGTTCCTCTTGTAGCGCCTTTTGCCTTTGTTGAAAAGAACGGGTCAAAAACCCTGTCCAGGGTCTTCCAGTCAATGCCACGTCCGGTATCCAAAAACTAGAGCATAGCTGCGCTTGAAAAAATCTTGGGTTTACGTCTGGATAGACCCAGTCATAGGGGCGACCGTCGATAAGAAGCGTCTTGCAGAAAGCAAGGCCCCCCAGCATATTTTGGAACAACAAGCGATAGCGTTCATCACTGAACTATCCAACATCATTGAGTATCTCCTCAGGGTTCCCTCATTGGTATGGTTGTCGCTTTTGTAAGCGTAAACGAAATTATTGGACTGTCATCTTAAGAGATCAGTGCTGGGAGCCCCTTGGTCAACCAGTTTGCCGCCATTCGTCGCACTCGCCGTCAATGAACACGCAATAGAGTTCCGATGGCAAGCGTCATTCTCTCCGGCCAGTTTTTCTATGCGCTCTGATAGTTCGTTCCTGTTGATCGGCTTGGAAATGTAATCGTCCATTCCACCGGCCAGGCACCACTCTCTATCCCCCGTCATGGCATGAGCGGTCATGGCTATTATTGGAATATGGCCACCGGTGAGTTTTTCTTTTTCCCGAATAAGCCTTGTGGCTTCAAACCCGTCCATTTCGGGCATTTGAACATCCATAAGGATGATCTGAAAAGCGCCTTTTTCAAGAAGATCCAACACCTTTAGCCCATTCTCCGCCACAGTTACCGTGTGACCCATTTTCTCAAGAATCTTGACGGCAAGCTTCTGATTCACAGGGTTATCCTCTGCCAGTAGGATATTTGTACGACGCATGGCCTCGCGTACCGAATGACGGGTTATCAATGGCGCAGGACTTTGAGCTTCTGAGGATTTTTGCATTGTCATCAGAATTGCGTTCATAAGATCAGACTGTTTGATTGGCTTCATCAAGTATGCTGAGATTCCGAGTTCCTGGCACTTGGCGGCGTCACCTCTCTGACCACCCGAAGTTAACATTATTATTTTGTCGATGTTTGGGGTTTTTGACCTGCTAAGGGCTTCCACGAGTTCAAACCCGTTCATCCCTGGCATCATAAAGTCTACAAGAGCAAGAGAAAACGGCTGCCCGGAAACGCCGGCTTCGCTTATGACGGCCATAGCCTCGGCGCTGTCAGCCACTGCGGTCGGAAGCATTCCCCATGAACGGACTGTTTCCTCGAGTATCGTTCTGTTGGTAGCATTGTCGTCGACGATGAGCACACGGACATTTCCGAGTACGGATATTTCTCTCGGGACAGGCTTAAGAACGGGTTGGGAAGCCATACCAAACCTGGCTGTGAAATGAAAAACGCTCCCCACGCCGAGTTTGCTCTCAACCCAGATTCTACCCTCCATTAATTCCACCAGTTGAGATGATATGGTAAGGCCCAGCCCTGTTCCTCCATGTACTCTCGTGCTAGAGGAGTCTACCTGCTCAAAAGCCCTGAAAATTTTTCCCAGTTGGTTTGCAGGAATACCAACACCCGTATCAGTCACTTTGAAATGCAGCTCTACATGGTCTTCACTCTCAGACTCAGGCTCTACACGGACCACTACCTCTCCCTTTTCGGTGAATTTGATCGCGTTACCAATGAGATTGACCAGAATCTGCCTCAACCTGCCGGGGTCCCCGTTCAGGTTATCCGGGGTCTCAGGCAATACATGAAAAGCAAGTTCAATCTTTTTCTTGTGCGCCTGACTTGCAAGTGTGCTCAAAGAGTTACCCAGGCAATCCCTCAGACTGAAATCAGTGGACATCAGATCGAATTTTCCTGCTTCCATCTTGGAGAAATCAAGAATATCGTTGATCAAAGACAGGAGAGCGTCGCCCGATATTTTTACAGCTTCGAGATATTCTTTTTGCTCACCGCTGAGTTCTGTGCCCAGAGCGAGTTCTGTCATGCCGATTATGCCATTCATAGGGGTACGGATTTCATGACTCATATTGGCAAGAAACTGGCTCTTGGAAATGTTTGCTCTCTCAGCGGCCATCCTGGCTTCCTCGAGTTCATTAGTAAAACGCTTGAGTTCCTCGTTTGTCTTGGCCAGCGAATCCGCCAAACCCAATGTTTCAAGAATCACTCCGGCCTGATTGAGAACAAGCCCGACAGTGTCTCTGTTCTCGGTTTTCGAGGCGTCCAGAATCACTACTCCAAGAATCTCCGATCGCCCTTTCAACGGGTAAATCGTCCAATCACAGAAAATATCGTCCCAACAACAGGGGCCACTGTCCCGAAAATCACTTTTCAGCAGCAGTCGTCCACTCTGAAGCGATTGCTTACAAGCCTCATCCCGTTTCAGGCAATTTCCGACCTCGCCCAGCGACATTTCAAGCCCACTTATGTCGATGTTTCCAAAGATACCGTCATCTTTCTTCAAAGCTACAATGACCTTTTCAAAGCCTAGACTGCCGGATAAGAGTGATGCAAGGGTTGAACAACATTGCTCCTGGGTATCAGACCGAGTGAGTTCACTCACAATGCTATTGACCACGACTACCTGCTCGTTCTGACTTACGAAAAGTTCATTCAGTACCTTTGCGTCTGACTCGCACGCAGCCAGGGCTTCTTCAAGATTCTTGCGATCAGTGATGTCTGTCAGCAAAAACAGAGACGCAGTTCGACCCTCCCAGGTGATCACTGATGAATCGGCGCACAGCCATCTCGCAATATTGCCGCTGTCTAAAAACCTGAATTCATGTCTTTCTGGGGTTTCATCACCACGAATATGGCGTGATAGCAAATTCCCGAGCATCTGCAGGTCATCAGGATGGACGTGCTCCTCAATACTTTTCGAAGCCATCCATTGCTTGGGTGATCGTCCTGTGATTTCCAGGCAGGCCCCACCGGCGAACTTTACACAACCATCCTGAAAGACAAGGACGGCTTGACCTAATCTATCCATTATTCCGGAATATTTTAAAAACTCTTGTTGGCGCGCCATCCCTGAATCAAAGTCATCGACCCCGGAAGATTCAAATTCGGCAATTTTCCGCTGTATTTCTTCCAGTTCAACCATGAGTTGTTGTTTCGATTTTTCCTGGGGTTGCATAGAATCAGGCTCCGTTTGGAAAGCTCAACTGCGGACAAAGTTGATGGAATTATACAATTATCCTTAATTATCAACATACAAGAATGACGACAATAAGGAAACCAGAAAAATCGCATTTGGAAACAAGCTATTTTAGTTAAAATAATATGTTTTATTGAGTTGTTATCGGGATCAGGTGAGTGAAATGGACATAGTGTCCACTTTGCTCCAACAGAGCTTGAAATATGACGTCCATGTGATATTACGGCGCAGGCAAGCGACACTGCGTATATTTTCATTGACCGGTTTCCATTAAACCCACAAGTCAACCACATACTCTATCATAATAGGAACTGGAACCTTCCGTCATGGTTTGCATCTACTGTATAAGTAGGAGCCGTGAAGCAAATTTAAGGAAAGGAGTTTCAGCTATGATACTAATTAATTTTGCCTCGGTTGTAGCGGTAATGCTGGGAGCCATAATGTTGACCAACCTGGGTTTTTTCGCCGCGCCTATACCAAATGTGCATAAATGACTGTGAAAACAATGCCTGGAAGGAATGGGACAAGGACATGAATAAACTGGACAAAGATTAGGTCTGCCCAACACAAAAAACGAAATACGCCAATTGTTTAAGAAACTTCAAAAGTTAATTCAAGAATTCTGCATACCTTTTTTGACAATCCTGTCTATTATTGAACTGGTCGAGACACCACTCACAAGGTCCACGAATTGGACCTTGCCTCCTCGTCCCTTGACAACATCTTCGCCGACTACCTTTTTTCCCTCCCAGTCTCTTCCCTTGACCAATATGTCGGGCTTGATCTCCTTTATCAGACTGTAAGGGGTGTCTTCATCGAATGTGGTGACATAATTTACGAAGTTCAAGGCTGATACCAGCTCCAGCCGTTCTGTTTCGCTTACTATGGGTCTATGGGCCCCCTTGATTCTGTGGACGGATTTGTCGGAATTCACAGCTACTATTAAAATATCTCCAAAGGTCGAGGCCTTGCGAAGAAGTTCAAGATGACCGACGTGAAAGAGATCAAAGCAGCCGTTTGTGAATACCAGCGATTGTCCTTGAAGCCGATGGTTTCTAACCACTCTTTCCATCTCGTCTCTGAGGATTATCTTTCTACCCTGAGGCCAATTCCTCAAAGAATTGACCATTTCCTCCAAAGTTACGGACGCCGCTCCAAAACGGGCCACAACCAGTGAAGCCGCAAGATTAGCCATCTGAGCGGCCTCTTCAACAGAAAACCCACTGGCGATAGCCAGGGCGAGAGTGGCGATTACCGTGTCACCGGCCCCTGTCACATCAACTATTTCAACGGGTTTTACAGGAAAGTCCTGAATTTTCCTCGGTGTGATCAATGTGATGCCATCTTTTCCCCGAGTGACGACCAATCCTTCAGCCTGAGTTTGTTCAAGAAGGATTTTGCCCGCCTTTTCAAGAGTCTGACTATCTTTTATTTCGATACCGGATGCGACGGAGGCCTCTCGAATATTCGGGGTGACATAAGTGGCTCCCCTGTACCGGCTGAAGTCGAGCCCTTTGGGATCGACGAGAGAAGGGACGCCCTCGGAACGAGCTGTATCGAACAGGTTTCTCAGGACTGAGTCAGATAGGAACCCTTTGCCATAATCCGAGATTATTACAGCCTTCACCTGTGGTGTTACCGACCTGATGTTAGCCAGAACACTCTTTTCGATTTCGATGGGCATGCTCCCAACATATTCTTCGTCAATCCTGACTATTTGCTGGTTTCGGGCCACAACTCTTGTCTTTATGGTAGTCGGTCTGGACCTCTCGAATTTCAGCCAGAAAGTGTCTACCCCAATTTCAGCGCAATGTTTCCTGAACCATTCGCCTGCCGCGTCAGCTCCCACGGTCGCAAAAAGGGCTACATTGCCACCCATGGAGACCACGTTTCTCACGACGTTCCCCGCGCCGCCAAGCCTTCTGTGTCTATCTTTGGCCAATAGCACGGGCACAGGAGATTCTGGGGAAATTCTCTCTACATCACCTATGACATATTCGTCGACCATCACATCACCGGCTACAAGTACAGACGCCGGCTTCATTCTGCTAATCAAATTCTCGTTCAATTCATCAGCCTCCGCAGATGCCCTTTTTAAGCATCAAAGCATCTTACCATAATTGTTTCAATGGAAATTTCCAAGCGGGAAGCTAAATTTCATAATTGTAATGTTTGGAAAATGTACAGTCAGTTGTTACAATGGTCGAGTAAGTCGAGTCTCAAAAAAGCCAAGTTTCCAGATTTCGGGGAAGGGTATGAAAAAGGTTCTTTCAATAGCCGGTTCTGATTCCGGAGGTGGAGCGGGAATACAAGCTGATCTTAAGACCATATTGTCCCTCGGCGCTTATGGTATGAGCGTTATTACGGCCCTAACCGCTCAAAACACTCTGGGCGCGCACGCAATCAAGCTTGTTGATCCTGATTTTGTCGCGAAACAGATCGATGTAGTGCTTACTGACATAGGCGCCGATAGTGTGAAAACCGGTATGCTTGGCAATGGAGACATTGTCGAAGCGGTTGTGGATCAACTTATAAAACACAAAGTTGAAAACCTGGTAGTGGATCCTGTAATGGTCTCAAAGTCCGGGTCGATCCTTCTCGATGAAACTGGAAAACAGGCCATGGTGGAAAAGCTCTTTCCAATCTGTTACTTGCTGACTCCTAATATTCCCGAGGCGGAAATTTTCCTCGATAATAAGATAGAAACCGTTTCGGATATGAAAAAGGCCGCCAAGAAATTACAGAAGATGGGTCCGAAATATGTGCTCGTAAAAGGAGGACATCTCAAAGACGCCCCTGTCGATGTCCTCCACGATGGCGTCCAGGATTACGAATTCCAGACTCTACGCGTGCGGACGCGTCATACTCATGGGACGGGATGCACGTTATCCGCCGCTATCGCGACGATGATCGCCCGTAAGATGCCGATGATGGAATGTATCGATAAGGCAAAGAGGATGTTATATCGGGCTTTACGGTTTTCATTAGGAATCGGCAAAGGCATAGGGCCCTTAAACCATTACGCGTCTATAGCCAGGGAAATAGCCAGAACGCAGGTCATAGAGGAACTTGATAAAGCGCTCGAGAGGTTGAAGCGCCTCAATATTGGACACTTGATCCCCGAGGTGCAATCAAATCTTGCCTTTGCAATACCATACGCTGAAACAGTCAACGATGTGGCGTCTTTCCCAGGTAGAATAGTGAGGCTCGTGAACACAATTGACACGCTCAAGGGCGCCAAGTTTGGGGCGTCCCGTCAAATTCACCACCTGTTGCTGGCGGCTATGGAATATGATCATGATCGCCGTTCCGCGATGACTGTAGCGTATTCTGAATCGCTGGTTAAACGCATCCGAACACTTGGATTTGAAGTGGCCGAGTTTGATAGAAAGAGAACTCCACCGGATTTACAACAGGAGGAAGGGAGCACCCTTGCGTGGGGAGTGCAGGACGTGATGGAGGAACTTGGAAGGGTTCCGGACGCTATCTTTGATAGAGGAGCCTTAGGCAAGGTGCCTTTGATCAGGTTGTTCGGAAAGGATCCATCTTCTATAGTTGATTTAGTCGCAAGACTATGAGCTTTCCGATAACCCCTTTTGAGGATTTGCCGGGAGGACAAAAAAGTCTTAAGATAATTATGGACGGATTATGAAACCAACATTCCCATACTTCTTAGGAGCGCGGACCAATATATGCCAGACAAGCTTGTAGATCTTCACGGTCGAACAATCGATTATTTACGAATATCAATTACCGATCTCTGCAATTTCAGGTGCATTTACTGTAGACCTCCTCAAGGGGTCAAACTTGTATCCCACAAAGATATCCTGCGATATGAAGAAATCCTTAGGATTGTGACTGCAGCGAAAAATCTTGGTATTCGAAAGATTAGGGTTACCGGCGGTGAACCGCTGGTCAGGCGAGGAGTACTCAGCTTTATTGCAAGGTTAACCTCTGAACTCGGATTTGAAGATGTAGCCTTGACAACAAACGGGTCAAGACTGTTAGAGATGGCCGAGGGACTTAGGAGGGCCGGCCTTAAACGGGTGAATGTCAGTCTTGACACTCTGAGAAGAGATTGCTTCCACGCCATAACAGGGGCTGATGAGTTGGAAAATGTTCTGGGAGGTATTGATAAGCTTCTCGACATAGGATTTCATCCGATCAAGCTTAATGTAGTCCTACTCAAGGGCGTCAATGAATCTGATGTGCCTGATTTCGTGCGGTTAGCGATAGATAGACCCATCGACGTAAGATTCATTGAAAGGATGCCGTTTGGAGCCGAAGTGGCGCCTCCCGGTTCGCCTGATTCGTTCAGCGCGTTGGAAGCTTTGAGGTCTATTGAGAAATCTTTCGGCAAACTTGAACCTCTCGAAAGATCGACGTTGGACGGCCCGGCCAAAATGTATAAGGTTCAGGGAGCCTTAGGAAGAATAGGGGTTATCGATCCGATTACAGGGCACTTTTGTGGAACCTGCAATCGTTTGAGATTAACCGCGCGAGGCGCATTGAGGCCATGTCTTTTGAGCCCGGCCGAAATTGATATGAAATCATTGTTGAGAACGTCTCCGGAGGATTGTGAAATCGAAGACTTTATAAGACGGGCTGTTTTTGCAAAGCCGGCAAGTCGATTTTCCAATGTTGAGAATATGAATGTCGGAATGAATGTAATCGGCGGTTAAGTCGCGCTTAGCAAGGTTTTTCAGAACATCACCGAATGCCGCAGAATATTCACCCCCTCAATCTATCAGTAATAATCGTTAACAGAAACACATCCTCTCTGCTACGTGACTGTCTCACAAAATTTCTGCAATCGGACCTTGAAATTCCATCTCAGATTATAGTCGTTGATAATGGTTCTACGGATAATTCGATCGAAATGATAAGGACAAACTTTCCGGATGTGACATTGATTGAGGCCGGAAGGAATTTAGGGTTCGCCGCAGCCAACAATCGGGGCTTTTCCATGAGCGACGGTGAGTTTATCCTGTTACTCAACACAGACGCCCTGGTTGAAAAAGATTGTGTTTCAACAATGTTGGCCCTGGCTGCATCGGATGATCAAATAGCGCTTGTTGGTCCTCAACTGCTGAATAGTGACGGCACGAAACAGACATCTTTTGAGGCCACTCCTACGTTGTTGACGGAAACCACCAACAGAAGCCTGCTTAAGCGTCTTTTTCCGAAACGCTATCCCGGAAAAACTGAAAACCTTGTCAAACCCAAGGATGTAGAGACCCTTATCGGCGCCGTGATGCTGGTGAGACGAAAAGCTTTTGATGAAGTTGGCGGATTTGATCCAGGCTATTTTTTCTTTTTCGAGGAAACAGACCTGGCGGTCAGGTTGCGCAAGGCAGGTTGGCGAGTGGTTCATGAGCCGCGAGCAAAAGCCGTTCATTTACAGGGAGGCTCAGCAAAGTCCCATCCTGCGCCTGCTAGAATAGAGTTTTACCGGTCCCGTTATATTTTCTTCGAAAAGCTTTACGGCAAAGTCGCCAAGAATTTTCTCAAGTCGGTCATAATGGTCAATGTGACATTGAATGTGTTTGTCTACGGTTTGTTCATTGTTTTAACACTGGGGCAGGCAAAAAGCGTTCGTCAAAAATTTCAGGTCCGGCTAGCCCTGTACGCATGGCATTTTAGAGGTTGCCCGGATGGGTATGGCCTTCCCCGGGATTAAACGGGGAAAGCTGATGTAGCAGGTAGGTCGATTTATTGATGTATCCGCTATGAAAAGATTTTTCGCCAGTTTGCGTATCTATAAAGGGCTCCGAGGGCTGTGACCGCTCGTTCAGGACTTGGCAAAACCGGTAGGCCGTGGTCCTGCAACTCCTTTACGAACAACTCTGAACGATCGCAAAACGAGCCTCCCGCCACTGGTTTTCCGGAATCCGCAGCCGCAGAGGCAGCCGCCACACTTTGGTCTCTAATGTAGTTTTCAGCGAATTCCGAGGCGCTGATTGAAGCCATGCCCGATCCCAGCACTACCGTCATGACACGGTGCTGAGGCATCAAACAGTATATAAAAAGCAGGTCTACCTGCTCATCCTTCAAGAGGACCTTAGGCAAAATTTCCATGTAATCGCCGTGATTCCTTGTAAAAGTGAGATCAACCGGGTTCTTTACGCTGGCCGTGCCCGGTACCAACTTGGCTAAAGCCTCCTGGGTTTCTGGAGTCAACTTCGCCAATTTCAGGCCCGCTCTTTCAGCGCTGTCCGCAGCCGCGGCCCCGGGTCCGCCCGAGTGAGTCAATATTCCGATTTTGTTCCCGCGAGGTAATGGTTGTGATCCGAGCACGTAACAAAAATCGAAAAGTTCCTCAATAGATCGGGCGCGAACAATTCCACACTGGCGAAAGATCCCATCGTAAAGCCGGTCAGGGCCCGCCATGGCCCCGGTGTGGGACTGCCCGGCGCGACGGCCGGCTTCAGAGCCTCCAACATAAAAGGCTACAATCGGCTTGATCCTGGAGACTCTCCTCGCCACCTCGACAAAATGTCTGCCTCTTCTAATCCCCTCCACGTACAATGCGATCACTTTCGTTGTGGGACATTGGGCCAGATACTCCAGGCAGTCGGCAAGGTCGATCATGGCTTCGTTACCAAGACTGAAACCCTGACTGAAGCCAATGCCGAATTTAGCCAGGTGCACAAACATTTGGGTTATGAAACTTCCACTTTCTGAAGCCATTCCTATGAATCCCGGCGTGGCCTCATACGGAAAAAATGTCGTATTAAGATTTAAACTGGGATTCACAGCGCCAATACAATTTGGCCCAATGAACGTGATTCCGTATTTCTTGGCTGTACGCACAAGTTGATCCTGCATTTCCTTTCCTTCAGGACCTTCTTTTTCAGAGAAGCCTGCGGAAACAATAATCGCCCGCTTTACGCCGGCTTGTCCGCATTCCTCAAGAACTCCCGGGACGACCTTCGTTGGGAGGACGAATATGGCCAGATCCACAGTTTCCGGAACGTCTCCTATCTTTGAATAGGCCTTCAACCCAAGTATTTCGGGTTCTTTTGGATGGATGGGATAAACAGCCCCTTCGAATCCCATCGAAAGAAGATTGGCAAGTTGAATACTGCCCATAGACATGGAATTGCTGGACGCTCCCCAAAAGGCTATACTTCTCGGATGCATTATTCTGTACAAGGGGTGTTCTTCGAAATCACTCATCAATTGCTCCTTGGAAAAACCACAATATCGCCGGTCCTAACTTTGGATCGTTCATTCTAACTGTCTTGAACGTTATCACTCCCGTGAGAATCAGTTGTCTCGTTCTGATTTCGTGGGGTCTACCGGTGAGAAGAGAGCTGTCAGAAATTTAGTCATCCACCAGACCGCAAAACCAAGCATGCTTGAAATCATTGCGGTTGGACCGAGGGCTATTGAAAACCAGACAATCTGATATCCGTTCTCAGAGAAATTCTCGGACACCAAACTTGACATGAACGCCACAAATGAAGCGGCTGCGACTAACCCGCCAAGAATCGTAGGAACCGGTAGATTACTTCTCATGCGTGTTATGTTAACATTTTTTTGTCGGAAAGTAACATGTTTTGCTTGCCCACAATACCTCTTTAGTCATGTTTAATTAATAATTACAAGATATTAAGCAGGATGGTATGGTTGACTTTAAAATCAATTACGATGCGCTCTCAAGGGTTCAGAAGCCTGCGCGCTATATCGGTGGAGAAATAAACGCTGTTCTCAAGGACCCGACTAAGGTCAAAATTCGGGTAGCCCTGGCGTTTCCGGATGTTTACGAAGTCGGAATGTCTCACCTGGGGCTGAAGATTCTTTATCATATCCTGAATTCCCGTGAAGACGTATTCGCTGAGCGGGTTTTTGCGCCCTGGTCCGACATGGAACAGCAGATGCGCGATAGGGGTATCCCTTTACTAACGCTCGAAACACACCATGAAGTCCGAAAAATGGACATAGTAGGATTTTCTCTTCAATATGAGCTTTGCGCTACAACTGCGCTGCAAATGCTGGATTTGTCGGGAATACCCCTCCTGTCCAGCGAAAGGGGCGTTCAACATCCCCTGATAATTGCCGGTGGTCCTTTATGTTTTAATCCGAATCCGATGTCTGATTTTTTTGACTTGTTCCTGATCGGGGATGGAGAGCAGGCGATTGTCGAGATAGTTGAGATTTGCAAGACATGGAAGACCCAGGGAGGAGATCGGGATAGTCTTCTAAGGGAGCTGAAAAAGGTACAGGGTGTTTTTGTTCCGTCTCTGTTCGAACCGGGAGAGACCGTCAGTAAAAGAATATTACCCGATTTAGGCATGGCGGACTTTCCCCAAAGCCTCGTCGTACCTTTCTGCGACATCACACATGACAGGGTGGGGTTGGAGATTGCACGGGGATGCACGCGCGGATGCCGTTTCTGCCAGGCCGGAATGATTTACAGACCTGTCCGGGAAAGGAAACCCAGTGATCTGTTGAATTTGACCAGGAAGCTCATTGAATCCACAGGTTGGGACGACATTGGTTTGCTTTCCCTGTCATCCGGTGATTATTCATCCATAGGCCCGTTGATCAGAAACCTTTCTCGAGAGTTTGCTTCGAAAAAAGTCGCCATTTCTCTTCCATCTCTCAGGACCGATACTTTTGATTCAGAAATAGCGACAGAGATCAGGAAAGTCAGGAAAACCGGTTTCACTCTAGCCCCCGAAGCCGGCACCGAACGGCTGAGAAGGGTTATCAACAAAGGCAATACTGAAGAAGATTTGAAAAACGCCGTAGTCTCGGCTTTCCAGGAAGGCTGGAAAGCGGTGAAGCTGTATTTCATGATAGGGTTGCCTACAGAAACTGAAGAAGATCTTGCGGGAATAGTGGATTTGATTTTCAAATCTTCGCGATGGGGTAGGGCTGGGCAGATAAGGGCCTCTATTTCCACCTTTGTTCCAAAGTCGCACACTCCTTTTCAGTGGGCCGGGCAAATATCAATCGACGAAACGCAAAGACGTCAATCGTTCATAAAAAGCCTGATGAGAAGAAAATCCACGGTTCTTAAATTCCACAATCCCAAGGTTAGTTTTCTTGAAGGAGTTTTTGCAAGGGGCTCCAGGGAACTCGGAAAGGTAATTGAATGCGCTTACAGGAAAGGCGCCAGATTTGACGGTTGGGATGAAAAACTGAATTTTGAGTTGTGGATGAATTGCTTTGATGAGTTCGGGATTGATCCGGGACAGTATCTAAAAGAGAAATCAACTGAGGAACCTTTACCCTGGGAATTCATACAGACTGGGGTGACGAGATCATTTCTTGTCGATGAACTGGAATTGTCTTTGAAGGAAGGACTGACTTCCGATTGTCGTTCAGGGAACTGTTTAGGATGCGGGGTGTGTGATTTCAAGGAAATAGCGCCTGTACTTCATAGGGCTTCTGAAGACCAGGAAACGCGCGATCCTACCTCCAGTGGGGAATCGACAGAACAGCGGGAAATCAGGAAATTCCGAATTAGATACTCCAAGTCAGGCCCGATGAAGTTGTTGGGGCATCATGATGTTGTCAGGTGTTTCGAACGGGCGTTTCGAAGGGCCAGGCTGGAACTGGATTATTCACTTGGATTTCATCCACACCCAAAGCTCCGGTTTTCGGCGCCAACGGCGCTCGGCATAGAAAGTGAGGCCGAATATCTCGATTTTGACCTGAAAGACGCAAATTCTCCAATCAACGAAATTCTTGAAAAACTCCAAAACGCGCTGCCAAAAGGAATTAAACCGGCGGAGATATGTGAAACTTCATTGAATCAAGAGTCTTTGTCTGCTAGAATTCAGATAGTAGTCTACGAAATACATTTAAATGATGACTTAACCATTGATCGTGCGAGGGACAGGCTCTGCCGATTTTCTGAACAGGAGAGTCTGATAATAACGTCTGGTACGGAACGGAAACCGAAAATTCGAGACCTCAAGCAATACATTTCCTCAATTTTTCTCTCAGGACAACTTCTCACTATGAAAATCAGAATGGCTCCTTCCGGCTCAGTTAATCCCTATGAAGCCATCGGGTCAATTATGGACTTATCGGACGAACAGGCGAGATCATTAAGGATAACAAAGACAATGATCGAATTTGAATCGTGATCCATTTTAGGTGAAGGGAACCGTTATGGGTAACGAAATAGTCATGAATGTCACAGATCGGGAGATTCGACTGGCGCTTCTTGAAGACGGCCAGGTAGCGGAGATCCATCTTGAGCGACGAGGTGAAAGAGGAATAGTAGGCAACATTTACAAGGGCCGGGTCATCAAGGTTCTGCCGGGTATGCAGGCGGCTTTTGTGGACATAGGATTACCAAGAGCCGCCTTTTTGTATGTGGGGGATGTTCACCACCACTCTCCGGAACTTGATTTGGTTGCGCATGAAGAAACTGAAGACGAATCTGAAAAGCAACAAGCGATGTCACTTCAGGAAGGAATTGAAGACGCGCCTGAATTTACTACTCCGATTGAAGAACTTATAACAGAGGGGGAAGATATTCTCGTTCAGATTTCAAAGGAACCTCTCGGGAGTAAAGGGGCCCGGGTGACTTCGCATATTTCAATTCCGGGCAGACACCTGGTATTCATGCCGACTGTGGATCATATAGGGATTTCCCGTCGGATCGAAAACGAAGCTGAAAGACAAAGACTCAAAGATATTATCCAGAAAATCAAGCCGCCGGTTTGTGGACTCATTGTAAGAACGGTCAGCGAGCACGAAGATGAAGAAAAATTACGGGCTGATCTGACGTTCCTGGAGGGTAGCTGGCAAAGGATTGTCGAAAAGGAGAAACAGGCTCCTGCTCCTTCTCTGATATATGAAGACCTTGACCTGTGTCTGAGAGGTGTCCGTGATCTCTTCACCGAAAATGTCACCCGGCTGCTCGTAGATTCTGCAGAGCAGTTCCAGAGAATCCTCGATTTTATGGACACGTTCATGCCTCCACTCAAACCGTGCGTTGAGCTATACGACGGAGAAGAACCGATTTTTGATCATTTCGGCCTTGAGATGGAGCTGAACAAGGCCCTTGGCAGAAAGGTGTGGCTGAAGTCGGGAGGATATATCAACATAGATTTCACCGAAGCCTTAGTCGCCATTGACGTTAACACCGGCAGATTTGTAGGGAAACGCAATCTTCAGGAGACGATACTTAAAACCAATCTTGAAGCCGCAAAAGAAATAGCCTATCAACTCCGTTTGAGAAACATCGGTGGAATCATCATCGTGGATTTCATCGACATGGATCGGCCCGCTGACCGGGAAAAGGTCACAAACGCCCTTCAAGAGGCTTTGAAGAGGGACAAACAGAAAACTAACATCCTGAAAATCTCAGAGCTTGGGCTGGTTCAAATGACCCGAAAAAGGACCAGGGAGAGCTTGACCAGGACACTGTGTGAACATTGCCCATATTGCGAAGGCAAGGGATTTCTAAAGTCTCAGACGACGGTTTGCTATGAAATTCTCCGGGGCATATCGCGGCAAATTGCAGACGGATGTTCATTGAATATCAAGGTCACGGCTCATCCGGAAGTTGTTAAATTATTATTCGAGCTGGAGAGTGAAAAACTGGCGGAAATACAGAAAAAACACAGGGCCACAGTTCAGCTCAATCCCGATCCGAATCTGCATCAAGAACAATATGAGATTGCAAATTCGTGACATCAAGATCGGAATTTCCTCCGATGGTCATCCGCTCAACCCCGTAAAGGACATTTTTTGAGAAAACGGAGCAGATCGACGTCCACCGAAAAATGGTGGACCGCCGGCATAGCTTCCGTGAATGTCGGCCGCAACTTACGGATAACTCCATACTGGGAAAGTTGGAAATCCGAGTCAGATCGACACAATCTGATAATTGACCCGGGGGCCTCGTTTGGGTCAGGAAACCACCCTACGACAATAATAGCCCTAGAGCTGCTTGAAAAAACGATCTTCCATTTAAGCCATTCTCAAGGCGCCTTTTCATTGCTGGATGTAGGAACTGGAACTGGGGTTTTAACAATAGCAGCCAGGGTCTTGGGCTGTAATCTTACAGTTGGATGCGACGTTGATCCTTCGGCCATATATCTAGCCCGCAGGAATGTCGCTCTAAATCAGCAAGCTCGCTCAGATTTCGCGCAAAATGAAGTCTGTTTTTATGTGGGCCCAATAGAAGCGATCAGTGGGAAATTCGACATCGTGATAGCCAACCTGGCTGCGCCCGTGTTACTCCGACTTAAAGAGAAACTGGTCGCTCACGCCGGATCTTGTTTGGTCCTTTCAGGCATACCGGATTCCATGTTTGATCTTGTAAGGAAAGAATTTTCGCTTCAGGGG
Source organism: Desulfomonilaceae bacterium (assembly GCA_041662605.1). NCBI lineage: Bacteria > Pseudomonadati > Thermodesulfobacteriota > Desulfomonilia > Desulfomonilales > Desulfomonilaceae > Desulfomonilaceae bacterium. Next base: position 18,355 of record JBAZSD010000022.1, on the reverse strand, counting down.
GCCAAATGCGTGGAGAGCGCCGGCCTTAATGAGTGGAATGGTTTGATTTTTGAAACATCATGACGCGATGGACAGAAAGTTAAAGGAGACCGTTATTAATGGTCTCCTTTTAGGGAAGGCTATTGATTTTTCTATAGCAATATTTTAACGGGTAGGCTTAGTCTTCTTCAGTATGTTGCTTACCCATTCCCTTGAGGCCAATAAGGGTTGTGCTTCCACTGGACCAATACTCAAGCATTCCTTCACCTACCAACTTGTTCACGATATTTTTTACTTCCCTGGGTTTCATATCAGGGCACATCGAGTAAAAGTCTTTCAGGTAGAATTTTGACTTGGCAGCGGATTTCCCGTGCAAAGAATCCATAATAGCCTTTTTCGCTTCTTCCTCGGTCATGGAAAGCTCCTTTACACCGATTAAAACTTAAACTGGGTCGATTGCCGCCACGTGGTGTAAGCGAAACGATAATCATCAATCAAGTGGTGGGTAAATGGGATGTTGGTTTTCTCAAAGAATCTTTCCCAACCAATTCTTTCCGCCCAGTCACCGAGGCGCTCATACTTACGAGCGTCTTTAGAGTAGACATCGAGAATGTTTTTAACCGCCGCGACGGTTGTAGGCCATCTTGGGGGTTCGTTTGGAATAAAAGGAATAACAACTTTGGAGAATTTAGGTTTGGTCATACGGTTGGACAATTTACCACCAACAAGAATGGCGATTCCACTTCCAACTTCATCGGCCAACGGCATGGCCGCGCACATAGTGTAGCAGTTTCCACAGAACATGCATCGTTCTGCGTTGACTTCCAGGGACTTCTTCCCATCCGCTGTTTTTGCCGGCTTAATGGCGCCGGTAGGACATGCGGCGATAGCAAGAGGCAGTTCGCAGAGTTTGTCGATCCACTCACTATCCACCATAGGTGGTTTTCTGTGGATCCCTAGGATGGCGATATCAGAACAATGGACTGCGCCACACATGTTGAGGCAGCAGGCCAGAGACACGCGCACAGGCGCCGGTAGTTTCATGCTGCCGAACTGGTCATAAATTCCGTCCATGACCGCTTTCACTACACCGGAAGCGTCGATTGCAGGTGTATGGCAGTGAGCCCAACCCTGGGTGTGAACTATATTGGTAACGCCGGCTCCAGTTCCACCAATCGGGAATTTATTCGAACCACCCTCGAACTTACGGCTTTTGAGATCGTCGATCAACGGTTTAAGCTTTGATTCATCCTGGACGAGGAACTCTATGTTATTTCTCGTGGTGAATCTCAGGTACCCGTCACAATACTTGTCGGCTATGTCACAGATCTCTTTGAGGTGCTCAACGCTCATCAACCGGCAGCCGCCAACGCGGACCGAGAAGATCTTTTCTCCGGATTCGGCTACGTGAACGAGCACGCCAGGTTGTGGAATCTCATGATACAGCCACTTGCCCTTGTTATTCTTAATGACAGGCGGCAGAAACTCCCCATAATGTCTGGGGCCAATATCAGTAATTCTATCTTTCAACGGTTCTTTGGGATCGTAAGGCATCTTGTTGACCTCCCTTTACCTCTGATGTTTCGCTCGGAAAGCGTCGATATCTCGGGTCCATCCGCCCTCGACCTCTTCTTCTTTCCAGAAAATGTATGGGTTGGATCTTGGCTCATCAACCATCCTTGGATCAGGATCAAGTTCGCAGACTCTCAGGAACTCCTGGAAGGATTTCCTTTGAATCAATTCACCAAGACGCTCACGGTTCTTGCCTTCTTCCATCCACCAATCCCAGACTTTTTCTACAAGCTCTTTTGCTTCATCAAAGGGGGATTCCATTTTTATGAAAGGCACGGTCAGAGTGGACATCTGAGCGCCTTCCAGGATCGGGGCTTTGGCGCCGAACAGTATTGACGCGCCGGTATCCAGACCTTTTCTCAAGGCTCTGGGCATAACATTGAGGCAATGCATGCAGCGGACACATTCCCTGTTGTTGATTTCAAGCTTTGACCCGTCCCAGCTCATGCAATTTGTTGGGCAACGATCTATAACTTCTTTTTGAATGTCGAATTTGCCCCAATCTCTTCCGGAATAGGCGCCGGCGTTAGGAGCGAATTCGCCCCCCACATACGCTTTTACGGCGGCCTGATCTATACGGATGTCATCTCTCCATGTCCCGATAAAAGACATGTCGGAACGGGCGATGGACGCCACGCAACCGTTGGGACAACCGTCGAACTTGAATTTAAACTTGTAAGGAAACGCCGGGCGATGAAGTTCATCCTGATATTCATGAGTCAGGTTATCGCAGGCTTCCTGAGTGTCATAGCACGCGAATTCGCATCGGGACTGCCCTAAACAGCACTCTGGCGTTCTGAGGTTTGATCCTGAACCACCTAGATCCTGATTTAACTCGTGGGTCATTTCGAAGAATAAGGGCTCGAGATGATCCGTAGTCGTGCCCAGGAACACGATGTCGCCCGTGGACCCGTGCATATTCGTCAGGCCACTACCATGTTTTTCCCAAAGTTCACAAAGGCTTCTGAGAAATTTTGTGGTGTAAAATTTGCTGGATGGTTGATTGACGCGAACAGTGTGGAAGTGAGCCACACCGGGAAACGCCTGTGGTTGGTCACAGTAACGACCAATGATTCCACCGCCATATCCAAATACGCCTACGATGCCACCATGCTTCCAGTGGGTAACCTTATCCACGTAGGACAATTCCATAACCCCTAACAAATCTGCGGGGGCTTCTTTGAGAATGTGTTTTCCTTTTTCCGCCTGCTGCTTGATATCAGATACAAAGCTAGGCCACGGCCCCTTTTCCAACTCATCAAGCATAGGGGTATTGCGTTTTCCCATTAAAGGTTCCTCCTCTCTACTTGGGTCTTCTGCGCTTCGAGTAATCGTGATCTATTCTGGTAGCCACAAATAAAAAACGTCGGCATACCCGACTGTTCAAGCTCATAAAGCTCATTAAAATTTGGTCAAACCGGCGAATTTATTAAGCATGGATGAAAAAGGCCACCGAATTGAAGATTCTTAAAAATCTAATGCAAATGATAAGATCAAGTCAAGAAAAAAATCCCAACAGTTTTAGTAAATAACAAGATCACAGGTATATTACATCGCGAATCTTATGGCAATTTGTGGGAGTTGACAAGCAAACTCTTATGCGGTCTGATGTCACGAGCCGGCAGTCTCGAAAAATCATATCCAACTTGTCGTGTCAGCCCAAACAGGCGAATGAAATGTCCCTTTGCCCTCCAGCTTTTTGTTTAATGTATTCAGCCCCCGACGGAAAAGATCGGGTCTTCGATTCGTCGGATCTACAACAAACCATCCCCTTGACTAAAGATGAACTCTTGCCCTATGACAAAAAAAATGAGGTCACATACAAAGCCTATATGGACGGAATACAAACCTTTGTTCTCAAGAATTTGAGTCAAATTCAGAAACTGGTTTCATATAAAAGCGGACGTAGTGACAAAATTTCTTCGATAGATCTGGTGGCTGAAAAACGTGGAGCGGATTATTTCCCAGCTTCCGTGAGGGTTCACGCCAAAAACCAGGATTACTGGTTTGTCGCCAACGTAGCATTGACGGAAAGAGGCTTGTCAAGAATAGAAAAGGATTTTTTCCTGTTGAAAGAATTAGGTTCTATAAATGAAACTAAGTTCTTGCCTGAAGTTTTCTTCATGAATCTGCCCCATGATTCAGAACCAAGCGACGGCCTGGCCCCCAATTCGATTTTTCTGGCAGAGTGGTTTCGAGGATACCACGAATTCCATGTAACCGAGCCCAAAAACGTCTCCACGGATGATTTTATTCTGTGGGACACGGAAAACGGTTATGAGAAATTCAAACTTCCTGTCGCATTATTGCTTATTGAAAAAGTCTCTTATATCCTGAGTTGTTTTTTTGATCCCGGCGGTTTCCGGGAGATCTACCCTTGGCATCTGGCGGCCGGCGATTTTATCGCCAGGTTGCGTCCGGAGCCGGATGTAAAACTGATCACAGTCAGACAATACGAAAGCAGAATTACCTTCAACAAGGATTCAGAAAAAAGCGTTACTCAAGCTCTGATATTTTTCTTTGCTAACCTGAGTGTTCGATCAAGGCTCGACCGGATTGATGGCACAGGCGAGCTGGTCTGGCTTTCGAGGCAATTTGTGGCCCCGGTTCTGAAGGGCTTTCTCGATGCTTTGGCGCTAAAAAAACTACGGGAAGACACAGGAAATTCGTTCATAAATGAATTTATCAAAAGCATGCGACGCCTGACGGTACAGGAGTGGGCAGGAATTTTTGCTGAGACTCTGGAATCGTACAATCACAAAGCCTCTGATTTTAAGATTATAGAGAGTAATCTGGTTGATCATATCTTTGATGTGTATCAAAATTGCCAAAGCTTTTTGACTGGAGACCAAATTCCCTAGGAACTGGAACTTTATTGTTGCAAAATGAATATTCCCCGTATTCTCCTGGCCGCCCTTAAAGGGGGTTCAGGTAAAACTCTGATAACTGTGGGGTTGACGGCCGCGTTACGCAAAAGAGGCCTTTCTATAAGTGTGTTCAAGAAAGGACCTGATTACATTGACGCCGGGTGGCTCAGTATGGCGGCGGGTCGGCCTTGTTATAATCTGGATCAATATCTGTTCTCTCCGGACGTTGTGTTAAATTCTTTCGGAACAAGATCCGGGAATTCAGACGTAGCGATAATTGAAGGTAATAGAGGTGTCTTCGACGGGACGGACAGCCAGGGCTCGTTCAGCAGCGCAGAATTGGCCAAACTCTTGCGAAGCCCAACAGTGATCATCATTGATTGCATGAAAATGACAGGGACAACTGCAGCCCTTATAAAGGGCTGTCAGGAATTTGACCCCGAATTACGCGTTGAAGGAATAATTCTAAACCGAATCAGGGGAACCAGGCACGAAAAAGTTGTTAGAGAATCTATACAACGGGTCAGCGCTATTCCGGTCGTTGGAGTTGTTCCAGCCATGATGCTGAAGAATTTTCCCCAGAGACATTTGGGCCTGTTGCCCATTCAAGAACATCCGGCGGCAAAAGCCTTTGTAGAGGAAGCAGCAAGCATAGCGGAGAACAGTCTTGATTTGGATCAAATACAAAGAATCGCCCAACAAGCGGAGAATCTTTTTAATCCGCCATCCGATCAAAAAGACAAAGAAAATATTTCTTTGTATCCACGTGTACGAATAGGTGTCTTTAGGGATTCAGCGTTCCAGTTTTACTATCCGGAAAACATAGAGGCTTTAACTTCCCGAGGCGCGGATATTATAGAAATAAGCGCCCTCGAATCAAAACCTCTTCCAAATGTCGACGGTTTGTATATAGGAGGAGGGTTTCCGGAAACCAATGCGCAAAGACTCGCTGACAACCTGGTGTTCAAGGATTCAGTCAGAGTTTTTGTGGAGCTTGGAGGACCTGTTTACGCGGAGTGTGGTGGACTTATGTTCCTGGCCAAAAAACTGGTGGTTGATAACAACGAGTTTCCAATGGCAGGAATTTTCCCGGCAAGCTCTGTTTTAAACAAAAGACCCCAGGGGCTGGGGTATGTGGAACTTAGGGCACGGTCGTCAAACGCTTATTTTGGTCAAGGTCAATTGCTCCGGGGACATGAGTTTCATTATTCAACAATGATACTGGACCATAATGATCAACAATCCTGGCCTTTCGACGTTCTGAGGGGACATGGGGTTGATGGCGCCCATGACGGACTGCAAGTCAAGAACGCTCTCGGAACTTACGCTCATGTTCATGCTCTAGGTGAACCTGCCTGGGCTGACGCAGTGGTTCGAAAAGCGCGGGCGTTTCATACGGCCCAGGAGATTAACACGTAAGACATGCAGAAAATTCCCAGGCTAATGTTAGCCGCTCTGCGGGGCGGAGCAGGAAAAACCTTATTAACAATCGGAATAACCGCTGCGTTGCGAAGGAGAGGTTTATCCGTAGCAGCCTTCAAAAAAGGGCCGGATTATATTGACGCCGGCTGGTTGGGGAAAGCGGCCCAATCAGAATGTTACAATCTTGATGCATACCTGTTTGACAAGGAAACTCTGACCGCTTCATTTATTTCAAGGGCTACACGCCATGACATCGCCATAATCGAGGGCAACAGGGGATTATTCGACGGGGTCAGCGCTTCCGGGGAATACAGTTCGGCTGAACTGGCCAAAATGTTGGCGACTCCTGTGGTCTTGATCGTTGACGCTTCCAAGATGACCAGAACGGCCGCCGCTCTTGTGCTTGGATGCAAGTTGCTTGACCCTGATTGTTCATTAACGGCGGTAATCCTTAATAGGGTCGCTGGATCTCGACACGAAAAAACTCTTCGGGATTCTATCGAAAATTATTGTTCAATCCCTGTCATTGGGTCTGTTAACAAGATGTCGATGGACAATTTCCCGCAGAGACATTTGGGCTTGCTGCCGCTTTTTGAACATTCCGGCGCTAACACTCTGATTGAAGAAGCCGCCAATGTCGCGGAGTCTCATATAAACCTGGACGCCTTATTGGCATTGGCGAATTCGGCGGCCCCCTTGCATTGTTCGGGTTTGATGAGCCCTGAGCCGGAAATCGACCCGGATCATGTCAATCTGAGGATTGGTGTGCTAAGGGATTCGGCCTTCCAGTTTTATTATCCGGAAAATCTGGAAGCTTTGGAAGCGACAGGAGCCCAACTACAGGAGATAACGGCCCTTGAAGCCCAACCGATCCCGGATTTGGACGCTCTTTACATTGGAGGAGGGTTTCCCGAGACGCATGCCGAGCGATTGGCCCAGAACACGGTTTTCAAGGAATCGTTGTACAATGCCGTGAATTCCGGTTTGCCTGTATACGCAGAATGTGGCGGCTTGATGTACCTCGCTAAAGAACTCATAATTGACAGTTCGGCCTACCCGATGGTTGGAGTTTTTGACGTTGCGACAGTCCTCGAAAGGAAGCCACAGGGTCATGGATACATGACTGTTCAGGTGATCGCTCCTAATCCATTTTTTCCTCTCGGAACGGTCCTGAGCGGACACGAGTTTCACTATTCATACATCTGTTCCGAAAATCCTGACTCCAACTCATACGCTTTTAAGGTCACGAGGGGTCATGGAATCACAGGCTCATTCGACGGCATTTTCAAGAACAACGCCTTAGGGACTTATCTACATTTGCATGCGTTGGGAGCGCCTGAGTGGGCGAAGAGCATTTTGAAGGTGGCGTCAACTTATCATAAGACCCGGGTGGGAAACAAAAGTGGACAATAAAAAGCGTCGTGTTGAACAATTTCACTGATTGGAAACAACTATTTTGAACAAATCTTCAGAGCATTTCAGAGACAGGATCGAAGCTGTTTTGGGACCGAAAGGCGTACTGGCCGAGGCGATCCAGGGATATGAATACCGGGAGCAACAGGTCGCCATGGCTGAGGAGGTCCTTTCGGCCCTGATGGCCGAAGATACTCTGATCGTGGAAGCTCCAACAGGGACAGGAAAAACCCTGGCTTACCTTGTGGCGATAGGGTTGAGCGGTAAAAGAGTAGCTGTATCGACCGGGACAAAAAACCTCCAAGAGCAGCTTTTTTTCAAAGATATCCCCTTTGTCAAAGAGCGGGTCTTTCCCGGACTTCAGTCTGCTTTGCTCAAGGGGCGCGGGAATTTCATCTGTCATCAAAGATTCAAGAACTTTCTTCGACAGCCTAGCTTTTACGAACAATGGGAGGAGAAACTTCTCGAAAAAATTATTGAATGGTATCAGGTAACTTGCTCCAAAGGAGACGGAGATCGAGCTGAGTTGGAAAACCTGCCTGATGAAAGCCAGCTTTGGTCTGAAATATGTTCGACCACAGAAACCTGTTTGGGGCGAAATTGTTTTGATTTTGAACGATGTTTTGTTCAGAAAATGAGATCTAAAGCCGCGGAGGTAGACCTGCTGGTTGTCAATCATAGCCTTCTGGCTTCAGACCTGGCTGTCCGCGCGACCGGCCGTGGAGAAGTGATTCCTCGTTTTGACGCTCTCATAGTCGATGAGGCTCATGGATTCGAAGAAGCCGTGACGCAACACTTTGGCTTCCATTCCGGATTTTATAAAATTAGAAAGTACGCTAGAGACTTCAGATTCCAGTTAGCGCAAAGCGACGTAACCGAGGAAAAATTTGAGAAGGAACTTCGAAGATTAGAAGACCACGGGAAGCATCTATTCGGGATTTTTGATGAAATTCCCGGCCAGAAGATCAGGATAGACCCTACTGATCATCGAGTAGCAGAGTCTCTAGCGCAAGTGAGCCAAACCCTCAACAGCCTATTCTCTATGATATCAGGGCTTTTGAAATCCAACGAAGAAATGAAGAATCTAGCTCAAAGAACCCAGGATTTAAGGATTGAGTTGGAAACGATTTTCGGTCCCGTTTCCAACGGGGATTTCGCGACATGGGCGGAAAAAAGAGATAGAACTGTTATGGCTCACGCATGTCCAATCGAAATAGGGCGATCCCTTCAAGTCAGGCTTTACGAGAAGATTCCCGGTGTTGTATTCACATCAGCCACACTCGCAACCAGAGGTTCATTCTCCTATTTTAAGTCCAGCGTTGGTTTGAACGGCGACTTGTCTCCGAAAGAACGAATCTTGGATTGTCCTTTCGATTATTCAAAACAGACCTTGTTTTACGTTCCAGAGTCCATTCCGGAACCCAATTCGGATCAATTCGCTACTGCTTTATCCAAGGCGATTGGTGAAATACTTTCAGTTTCAAGAGGGAGAGCCTTTGCCCTATTCACGTCTAACAGGAATATGGAAAAGGTTTTTCAGGACCTGAAAGGCAAGCTGCCTTTTCCTCTTCTGCTTCAGGGCACAAAACCAAAAACGAAACTGCTCGAAGAATTCAGGGCAAGCGAAGGCGCGGTTCTTTTTGGCACGGCATCCTTCTGGGAAGGTGTTGATGTCCAGGGAGAGGCGCTGTCATGCGTCATCATTGATCGATTGCCTTTTGCGCCTCCGGATGATCCTATTCTAGCTACGAGGGTCGATTTGCTGAGATCAGCCGGAAAAAACGCCTTTTTCCTTTTGCAGGTCCCGATGGCGGCGATCTCCCTGAAGCAGGGGCTGGGAAGGTTGATTAGAACCCGGAACGATCACGGAGCCCTATGTGTAATGGACACAAGGATCCTCTCCAAGAGCTACGGGAAGATCTTTTTTGAAAGTCTCCACAAAAGTCCCTTGACTCGGTCCTTAAAAGCTGTGAAAGCCTTCTTTGAAAAGAGTGGCCAAAAAAGTTCGAAGACGCCTCAACAAAAGCGCCAAGGGACTACAAGTCCGGAAATTTGACCAATGTGATGTCCATGTTTGAAATACGGTTCAAGCAAGAGTCTTTTGATCAACTGTTTATCGAGATTACAGGGAACATCTCGGTGGATGACGCTGTGGCCGTTGATAAAGAGCTTTCGAAAATATTGGAGTCGCAACCCCTCAAAAACATAAGGCTGGATCTTGGGGGAGTGGATTACCTGGATGGCGCCGGAATAGCGGTAATGAGAAACTTTGTCCGTCGTTGCACGAAACTCCACAACACGGTAATTTTTTCGAATGTTCCACCCGCCGCGAAGCGATATCTGGACGTCAATCCATCGGCAAGTGAGAACGATCGAGATATCCTGGGAGAAATAGAAGGGTCTGACCTGGTGAGCCAGTTAGGTCAAGGAATGATCCAACTCAGGAGCAACGCTTACGATATCGTTAGCTTCGTAGGTAGTATAGTTGAAGCCTTCTGGTCGGGGTTGAAGAGACCCTTGCCCAGAAGGTGGGACGGATTGACAAAACTCTTCGAAAAGGCCGGTGTTGACGCAGTGCCGATTGTGGTCACCCTCAGCTTTCTGATGGGGGCTATCCTGGCTTTTCAAGCGGCCATCCAGCTCCGGAAATTCGGGGCCAACATTTTCGTGGCTGATCTGGTGAGCTTATCAATTTGTCTTGAAATGGGGCCTTTGATGACCGGTCTCATCATATCGGGACGTTCCGGCGCCGGATATGCCGCTCATATAGGGTCCATGCAAGTTTCTGAAGAGATAGACGCTCTACGGGTTCTTGGGATAGATCCAATTTTTTATCTGGTTGCCCCAAGAATTCTGGCTGTAGCTCTTGCTGCCCCATGCCTGACGATTCTGGCCGATATAATCGGGATAATTGGTGGTTGTTTGGTAGCGGGGTTTTCCCTGGATGTCACTCCAGCGACCTATTTTAGCCAGGTAAAAAAAGTCCTTGAAGTCAGTGATGTGATGAAAGGACTGGTCAAGAGTTGCGTCTTTGGGATAGAGATCGCGGGGATAGGCTGTCTGAGAGGATTTCAGGTCAGAGGAGGCGCTGAAGGTGTGGGATCTTCCACGACTTCAGCCGTCGTAACGTGCATATTTGTGCTAACTGTAACCAACGCTATCTTTGCAGTGTTGTTTTATTATTTCCCCCGCATCTGGGTAATTTAGTTTTTTAAGCAACTTTTAGGGGTCGCGATAGGTCTCATACAAGTATTGCGGCAAACTCAAAAAGGGGTGGAATTGACCCAAGGCAAGATTTCAGCAATCTCAGTTCGAAATGTTTCTGCAGGCTACTTCGGGGAAATCGTAATTCGAGATGTTTCTCTGGAAATTGCCAGGGGAGAAATTTTTGCTGTCATGGGCCGGTCCGGATGCGGGAAGACAACCTTGTTTCGAGCGATGGTGGGTTTGCTCAAACCGATCAGTGGAGAAGTCTATTACGGCGCTCAGAAGATGGATCCTATAGATGAACAACCTCACCTGGGAATATTGCGAAAACTTGGTGTCCTGTTTCAGTCCGGGGCTCTTTTCACTTCAATGACAGTGGCTGAAAATGTTGCGTTGCCGCTCCGTCAATTCACCTCTCTGTCCAAAAACGTTATTGAGGAAATAGTGCGTCTCAAACTGGATTTGGTAGGCTTGCTGAATTCAGCCGAAAAAACACCAGCGGAACTCAGTGGAGGAATGCAAAAGAGGGCGGCCCTGGCTAGAGCCATGGCGCTGGATCCGGAAATTCTTTTTTTTGATGAGCCTTCCGCAGGGCTGGACCCTTTGACAAGCGCCGAACTTGACGAGACGATCCTCAGCATAAATTCATCTATGGGCACGACGATTGTGCTGGTAACCCATGAACTCAGAAGCGCGTTTAGAGTGGCTGATCGCGCCATCCTGCTCGACCCGGTAGAAAAGACGGTTATAGGGGAGGGGTCTCCGGAGGACCTGAGGAACAGCGCATCAGACCCCAGGATTAGAGACTTCTTCAGGGGACGTGTCGCTGAAGACAAAATTTCATCAAAGAAGGGCGCAAATGATTAATTTTTTCGGGAACGCTACCGATTAATAACTTTCGATAACACTTCACATCAATGATGCTGAAACTGAACTGATTGTGTGATAATTAGCCATTGAGCCAAACGAATTGACTTTCTTTCTGAATAACGGATCTGTCTTGATTTCTGGGAGAAAAGAGTATGAACAAGCAGTCAACGAAATTCAAAATCGGTCTTTTTCTAATTGGGAGTTTGTTGTTGACTGTGGCAATCTTAATCTGGTTGGGCGCTTCCCGGTATTTTGAAAATTCGCAAACGGTTGTGGCGTATTTTTCAGAGAGCGTTCAGGGGCTTGAATCCGATAGTCCCGTGAAATTCAGAGGGGTTTCTGTCGGCAGGGTGCAAAAGATTAAGATGGCGCCTGACGGAAGGTTGGTAGAGGTCGTAATGGGACTCGACCCAAATTTCAAGGTTACTGATGATCTTGGGGTTAAAATTAATCTACTGGGTTTAACCGGATTGAAATATTTGGAGATGGATTCATTCAAACACGATCAATACAAGGAACCCATAGAGTTGGACTTTAAACCGCGATACAGAGTTATACCGACTTACGCCTCAGACATTAAAGAAATCGGAGCCGCCCTCGAAAATGTGTTCCAGAAACTCAAAGCTCTTGATATTGAAAGAATTTCTAATCATTTGCTGAGAGTTTCGGTAAAGCTGGATAAAATACTTTCCGACTCGAAAGTTGATACAATTGGAAGCGACGCCTCGGACGCCATTCGCGAGATAAAAGAAGCCGCGAAGAAAATCAATGATGATCTTTCAAAAGCTCAACTAGGAAAATCGCTGTCCAAAATGATGGAGAAAACCAATGAATTCCTTCAGGTGAGCACGGAAACGGCAAGGAACACAGACAGGATGATACGAAGGACAGACAACAACATCAGTTTGTTGACACAAAAATTAGATCGAAGCGCCGACAACTTGATCGACTTTACCCGGATGATAAAGAACAAACCATCCAGTATAATCTTCGGGCCTGGTGAGAAAGCGGGAGACGGAAGATAATAGTATCCTGTTTGGGCGCTTCTTTTTATTCCAGCTTGGCCGGCTCGCAAATCATGGTTCAGAATAGATCAGAACTCAGGGATAGTCTGCAAACATATTCATCATATTTAACAGCTCGGAAAAATTTGAGAATCCTGCTGTTCGCAGCCTCAATTCTAGCGTTTTCCGGATGCGCCTTATGGAACACGGACGCTGTGGTTTTTCACGCAATAAATTATCCAGCCCCCAAAACGAACAGAGAACACCGGATTCCGGAAACAATAATGGTATACCGTCTTCTCATGGATTCATCGGTTGATAGTCAATATCTCGTAATTTTGAATCTAAAGGGCAATACCAGGAGTGTTAGCAGCCACGCCTGGGTTCAGGATCCTTCCGAGATGATCACCGAATTGATAACCCGGGATCTGGAATCTTCCGGGTTATTTGAAAAGGCCATTGATCAGACCAGCAATCTTCCATATAGATATGGGCTGGAGGGTCAATTGAAGAAATTTGAAGGAGTGATCAACAACGGCAAAGGCGCCGGCCTGATTCAGGCTGAAGTCAGGTTAATAGATTTTGAACACCAGTCAGCGGGCAATAGTGAACTAATCAAGAAACTTTACACTGTAGAGGTTCCGAGCGTGGATACCAAGCCTGAGTCCATAGTGAAGGCGCTGGACAAAGCATCGATGGATTTATCCGAAAAAATTAGAAATGATGTAGGAAAGATCCTGATAAGTAAAAACTGAATACCAGAAAAATTTTGGACGCGGGTTCCATAATTTATTAAAGTTTTGACAACCTGGAATTGCTTGGCGCTTTAGTAGATGTTATTTAAAGAGGGGTTCTCAAGTTATAGCGTGAGGCGCAAAATGAAACGCATTCTTGTCGTTGATGACGAAAAACACATTTGCGAGTTGTATAGGATGGAACTGGAGGAAGAAGGTTACGCTGTTTCAGTTGTTCATTCGGGTAATGAAGCCCTGGAAGAGGTGGATCGCAATCCGCCTGATTTAATCGTGTTAGATATACAAATGCCCGGGATGGATGGGATTGAAACGTTAGAAAAACTTCTCGGAATGGACAAAGGGATTCCGGTCATCCTCAACACCGCTTACAGTCATTACAAGGACGATTTCACCACTTGGGGAGCGGACGCGTATGTTGTGAAATCGTCTGATACGTCCAGACTCAAAAAAGAAATAAAAAGGTTACTCGGAGCATGAACCTGAGAAACGAGATGAAAAGCACTTTGTGCATACTCATGGCTGGTGGAAAAGGCGAACGTCTTTATCCTTTGACCAAAGCCAGAGCCAAACCTTCGGTTAGATTCGGCGGCATTTACAGAATCGTTGATTTTACTCTTTCTAACTGCCTCAATTCAGATATACGAAGGATTTATGTCTTGACGCAGTATCGATCGGTTTCGCTGGATCGCCACATCAGACTGGGGTGGAACATTTTCAATCACGAGTTGGGAGAGTTTATCGAGTGTGTGCCACCTCAGCAAAGAAATGTGGACCGTTGGTACCGCGGAACCGCTGACAGCCTCTACCAAAACATTCACATCCTGCAAAGAGAGCGGCCCAAGAGAGTTTTGATTTTGTCCGGAGATCATGTTTACAAAATGAACTATAACGACATGTTATCGTTCCATATCGAAAAGGGGGCTGATCTTACCGTAGCTGGTGTCGAGGCGCCGAGAGAAGAAGCCAAAGCGTTCGGTGTAATAGGCTGTGACGATGACTATCGGATCGTTGATTGGGAAGAAAAACCGTCAGATCCCAAGCATGTTCCGGGAAAACCCGATAAATCATTTGTGTCCATGGGGGTCTATATCTTTGACACGAAAGCCCTGGTCAAAAACGTTATAGATGACGCCAAAAACTCGAACTCCTCATACGACTTTGGTAAAGACATCGTGCGCAAAATGATAGACACGAATAAAGTTTATGTTCATAGTTTCAAAGAAGTTAACAACGAATCAAGCGCTTACTGGAGAGATATTGGAACTGTGGACGCTTATTGGCAGGCCAATATTGACCTGTGTTCAGCAACTCCATCGTTCAACCTTTATGATCAGGAGTGGCCGATCAGGACCTACCAGGAACAAGTCCCACCAGCAAAGATTATGGCCTCACACTTTTCTGAGCCATCCAGGCCTGCTGGAGTGGAAACCGTAAATTGCATAATTTCGGGTGGAAGCTTGGTTTCCGGGGCGCGAATAGTCCAATCAGTGCTTTCTCACGGAGTTGTTGTGGGTGAAGGTAGCGTGATTGAAGACTCAGTGCTTCTTGACAAATGCCGGATTGGAAAGGACGCCAGGATTAAAAAAGCAATCATAGACCATGACGTAAATATTCCTGATGGCGCAATTGTGGGCTACGATCCTGACGAAGACAAGAAACGGTTTACCATCTCACCTGGCGGAGTTGTTGTAGTTCCGAAGGGTATCAGTCTGGATTAATACGATAAATTCTTTTCAATTTGGTTCGTTTCGGAAAGGGATAATATGCCTGACTTGATGATCGAAGGACGACACATTGGATATGGATGCAATGTTGACACGATCGATGTTTCCAAAACCGTGTTGTTACTTATACACGGCAGTGGAGGAGACAGGGGCGACTGGCAATGGCAACTCGAGGGAATAAAAGCTCCCGGTGGTGTCATCGCCATTGAACTTCCAGGTCATGGCGAATCCGAAGGCCCTGGGGAATCATCGGTTCCAATATACGCCGACTGGGTTGCAAAGTTCGTTCTTGGTCTGGGATTGCAAAGAGTAGCGCTTATGGGGTGTTCGCTCGGGAGCGCTATTTCGCAGTGGATATGTCTTGAGCGCAAACCCTGGGTGGTGGCATTAGGATTAGTAGGCGCCGGCGCCCGTCTTCGGGTTTTGCCTTCTCTGCTCGATGGATTGATAAACGAACCCGCCCTGTCATTGAACTCTTTGGCCGACTTCTGCCTGTCCAGGTCAGCCACGGATTCTCTTAGGAATGAAATGAAGGCAAAATATCAAAAGGCCGATCCTTACATTATTCATGGAGATTTGAGCGCATGTGACAAATTTGACGTTATTAACCGGATTCATGAAATTTCCGTCCCCACACTGATTCTGGTCGGCGCGGAAGATTTTCTTACCCCGGTCAAGTATTCGAAATTTCTGAATGACAACATCCCTGGATCAACCTTGGTGAATATTCCCAACGCAGGACATCTGGCGATGATGGAAAAACCTGAAGAGTTCAACGCGGCTACGCAGAACTTCCTGGACAGCCTTTAAACGATTCATCGATCATAAGGAATTGTCGCAATCGAGACCGGTTCAGGCGCAGTCAGGGGTATGCCCAGTCTTTCTTAGAAACCTAATCTTAAAATTCTCCGCTAAATTCTACCCGATTACGTCCAAGATTCTTCGCCCTATAAAGCGCATCGTCCGCAGCTCTGACCACTGAGTCCGCCGTGTTTGGACGATTCTCTCCCTTGATCACAACTACGCCGGAACTAAGGCGCACGTGAAGGGTTCCTTCTGCGCTCACGATCGGGTTTTCATCAAACAACGTCCTCAAACGTTCGGCGACAATCGCGGCGTCCCCGGTATCGCATCCCGGCATGACCACAAGGAATTCCTCTCCGCCGTATCTGCCGACTGCGTCATAGGGCCTGAGCCCGGAAGTTATTCTACCGGCGGTCTGGCGCAGAGCCTCGTCGCCGGCCAGATGGCCGTAGGTGTCATTAATGCTTTTAAAATGATCAATGTCTGACATGACTACTGCAAGAGGGGAGCTTTGCCTGTGAGATCGCTCCAGCTCTCTGTCCAGAATTCCGAGTATTGCGTATCTATTCCACAGGCCCGTCAGAGAGTCATGGGTAGCCTGAAATTCCGATGCTTTTAATGCCTCCATCAAATCTTCCTGGAGCTGGATGATTCTGGTGGCCGCCCTGATTCGGACGCGTAGTTCCTGTGGATCAAAAGGTTTGGTAATATAGTCATCAGCTCCGGCTTCCAGCCCTTCAACGATGTCCTCTTTTCGGCTCTTGGCTGTAAGCAATATGATATATGTATAAGGTCTAGAATCTAGTTTCCGTATCTCCCTGCTCACGGTGAGGCCATCCATTTCCGGCATCATCCAGTCCAGAACCGCCAACTTTGGCGCGTTTTCGGAATTCAGCTCTTTCCATGCCTGCGCCCCATCCGAACATACTACAAGTTCGTTTCCCCAATTCTTGAGTTGCGCCTCCAGAATTCGACGGGTTATCGGATCGTCTTCAGCCAATAGAATTCTCACTGGCGGCAATTCCTTTATTTATCGAAACGGAAATTTAAGTCTAACTTATAGCGGGATGATAAATCAAAAACCAACGATTGGGAAGGGTGTTAAAAATGTCGTTGTTTGTTGAAAAATTCACAAATTCCTGGCCCAAGGGCCTTTTCTTGATTCAACCAGTTCTCATACAGATGATTTTCAGACAGATTAAGGTGGGGGGTGAAAAGATATACTTGTCCTGGAGTGTCCCGCTGCAGTGATAGTTGCGCTCACTTGTTCCGAGCGAGACCATAAAAGGCTCGTAACCGGAAAGATATGCGCTTTTGTTGCAATACATATTTTTAGCATGGGCTCCTTCTTGTCAAAACGGGTTACTATCGATTACTCTTTGGTAGATGGATCCAACAAACAATCTCAAAGTGCGGAGATAGACGACTATGAATTCCCTGGCGGTTGAAAAACGAGCGAAACAGCTTTTCGATTCCGGTTTCTATTGTGCGGAAAGTGTCTTGCAGGCTGTCGCCGAGCACGCGGCAACTCATTCTCCGCTTATCCCCAAAATATCGACTGGTTTTTGTGGCGGGATATCACGCTCCAAAGGAATGTGTGGCGCAGTCACTGGAGGCGTCATGGCGTTGGGAATGATATTTGGGAGGACCAGCGCAGACATGCCCCCTGATGACACATACCTGAAAGTGCGGGAATTGCTCACCACCTTTGAGAATCAATATGGCTCAAGCAACTGCTTTGACCTAACTGGTTGCGATTTCAACGAAGCGATGGGCCGCGAAAGATGGAAAGAATCTGGAATGGCCAACAAATGTAGGGAGTTCACTGGCGCAGCGGCACGCATGGTGGTTGAAATAATAGACGGTGGGGTGGCCGAACAAGCTAAGGCGTAACCAACGGGTCAAACCGGCATAGGTTATCGTAGCTGTCAGTTTCATTCTAAAACAGCAAGAACCCTTTGGCGAAGGAGTTTTCGGTCCGATTTGTATTTCTGTGCTTCGGCTGACGCGTCCTGGCTATTTGAAGGTCGAACTCCCTTGCCATAAATATCCGCAACGACAGCGATGTAACCCATTTGTGCAAGTCTGTCGGCGATAGCCTTGTACGGTTTTCTTACGCCCATCCAGTCGGGCACGACCAACACTCCTGGTTGCTGCCCCGAGACATCTTTTTTGAATGCCAGGTATCCTTCAAGCTCTACGCCAACGTCCTTGTACGCTACCGGTTGTGTCTGAAGTCCCGCAAATGCGATTGCAGGAAACAAAAAAACGCTGAGCAATTGAACCGCTTTCCTCATGTTTGCCTCCATAAATCATTCGTGGCCAAGAGTTCGCCCTCTCGGTCGATAAGATGCTAAACGTGGAATAATCGATTCATTATCATCTATTTCCGCCGATCAACTAACGAACCAACGGGTCCACGTCAACGGCCCAACACAGTCTGAATAGGTCTTATACACGCGGCCGCCTTGTGGTGGTAAATCTCCTCGAGGCTTATAGGGCTAAGGAATGAAATTTTGAGAAGGTTGGGCGTTAGATTCAGATAACAATGTTTTTATAAGAATTGTTTAGACCTTTTTATACGCCTATAAGATGTTGGACAACTCGATAATCTAGGAGTCTGTCGGACTTAACGTGACCGACCCCAATTTATAGAGACCTTAATTGGCACAACATCCTGATATTATGATATTTAACAGCGTTTATCTCTTGCGTAGCACAGCGGTTCTGAGGTATAT
>JBAZSD010000021.1 GCA_041662605.1 Desulfomonilaceae bacterium | reverse complement strand
GTCAGTCGTCTGCAAAACAATGCCCCCTTCCAACAAATTATGGACATCTCTAACAGACAACTACTCACCGAAAGATGCACAAATGTAATTGTCGTTGACGCTCAAGTGTAATTGTCGCTGAACAGGGCAGCCAAATTGCTTGGAATATCAAACGAGGAAATCATGAATCGAGTAACAATTTCCGGGGCGGTTGAGATCGGACGACTGCCCGGTGTTGTTACCGTAACCATGCTTGTTCCTAAGGCAAAGCTGCAGGAACTCGGCCTGCTCGATCTTGTTAACGAACAATATGGGATCTGAGGGATGTCGACACATTTAGGGCTAAGGGCTTTGAGCGTAATTTGGCAGGCATTTGATCTATCCAAACGTTGATTCCTCGAAATCCGACAGGCCAGTTTCCATCTGAAAATAGCTTTGTTGTGGAACTGGGCAGGTCGTTCGTAGGTTTTACAGGCTATGATCCTGGAAACTGGCAGGATCCTGCGTTCGCCGGCCTAGTCCGGAATGTGGAAACATTGGCCGTTCAAAGGGGTTTAATGAGGTGGGAACCATCCTAAGTCCAAGCTGGCATCAGGGAAAGAATGAATGGAAAACGAGCAAATAAGATGTTTTCAACTTCCGGGCAGCGGTTTATGCATAGCAGGATTTGAGATCAGTTGATTGGTTTTCCGAAATCTCTTTCTTGTCGGATTCATAATCACTTTGAAGATTCAGCCAGAATTTTGGAGAATTGCCAAACCTTTTAGAGAGCTTTTTAGCAAGGCCTACATCAATTGCTTTCTTACATTCCAGAATGTCAGATATTTCCATAAGTGACATGTTTAGCTGGGCAGATAAATCCTCTTTACCTAAATTCAACGGAATCATAAACTCCTCAAGGAGAATCTCACCAGGTGTTATCAATGGTTTTGTGCCCATTATCCCTTATCCTTTGTGGTAATCCACAAGCTCCAATTCGTATACGTTACCATCCTTAAAACAAAACACAATCTCAGCCTGTCATTCACCCTAATAGAATATTGACCCTCTCTGTCTGACCTATAGTTTTTCTAAATTGTTCCTTGGCGGAACCCGCAAATCGTTGAGATTTTCCGACGTATTAAGTAAGCGCAATTTCCTGGCTAATGGGCTAGCAATATTTCTGTAGTTGGGTACACTACAGCCCACTAATAAGGTTGTGTGCTTTGAATAGGTGTTAAAGTGTTCACTAACCTGGAAATATCATATATGGCATTTGAAATTTCAATGCTAATATGTTAGCATTCCTCCATGGAAATCATTGAGAGAAATCAGGACATTCGGGCGGTTACCAAGTTGATCGCCGCATTTCCCGTGACGGCGATCCTGGGACCCCGCCAGTGCGGAAAGACAACCTTAGCTAGGTCATTCAGTTCGAATCACTCGTTCGATCTTGAGAATCCACGAGATGCAGCGAGACTGGAGCAACCTCAACTGGCCCTGGAAAACCTGACCGGGCTGATCGTCATTGACGAAATCCAGCGCATGCCGGACATCTTTCCATTGCTCCGCTTCCTTGTGGACCGCAACGATGATCAAAGATATCTAATTCTGGGGAGCGCTTCTCGCGACTTGATTCAACAGAGTTCAGAGACGCTTGCGGGACGTATAGCCTATTACCAATTGGCCGGTTTCCGGTTGAGTGATATCGGGTTGACAAAGGAGCAAGCCTTGTGGCTGAGGGGAGGACTGCCCAGATCGTTTCTGTCTGAGACGGACGAAGAAAGCCTTGTCTGGCGCCGGCAATACATTTCAACATTTCTCGAACGGGATATTCCTCAATTGGGCATCACCATCCCAGCTCGAACCCTGCGACGGTTCTGGACCATGTTGAGTCATTACCACGGGCAAATCCTCAACTATTCCGAACTGGGCCGATCCTTCGGTGTGTCAGACATGACGGTGCGTAAATACTGCGAGATTCTCGAGGGCGCATTCATGATCCGTCTTCTGCAGCCTTGGGCAGCGAATGTCGGAAAGCGGATTGTGCGGAGACCGAAGCTGTTCCTGCGTGATTCCGGCCTGTTTCATGCTCTCATGTCCATCGAAACCATGGATCAACTGCAATCTAACCCGAAACTGGGCGCTTCCTGGGAAGGGTTTGCGCTGGAATGCGTTTGCCGGGTCCTGAACCGCGAGGAGCAGGAACTATCTTTCTGGCGAACCCACGCAGGCTCGGAGCTAGATCTGTTATGGCAATGGGGTGGAATGAACTGGGGCGTCGAATTCAAGTACCACGACGCTCCCCGGTTAACACGGTCCATGAGGGCCGCCATGGAAGACCTGAAATTGGCTGGCCTGTGGGTAATCTATCCCGGTCACAAAACTTATCGCCTGGCGGATAACATCATCGTTCTCCCTCTTGGGGCAAGTGGCGTAGCCTGGAATTATGTGATTGACGAAAAGTTGGATTTGCAGGATTTTTGAGAGGATTCGAGTAAATACGATTTTGTGCAAACAGCGAGGGTCTTTTTCTACGGACGGCTTGAAAACTATATTATACCGTTCCATTTTGTAATTGAAACTACTGCGCAGCAAATACCGAGTCAACCGGGAAATTTTGCCCGGTAAAAATACGATGCCGCCCGCTTCGTAATCGGAACGTGGCTATTTTACAGGACAGTTTCTTGCTTCTTCTTGGGTTCGGAAACCCAGAGACTTTACGAGCAGAAACAGGCATTTGATCCTCCTCTAACGGGAAGTTTGGCTCCGTCTCCTGTTCATGTCAACGTTCAAGGCCAGAGGAAGTTTCCCCATTTTTACTGGAAAATCACCTGTTGAATTAAGGGAAAAAAGATTATAGAATAATTTCTTAATTTTTGGGGATTGTTCAAAACAAATTTACTGTCCAAAGCGCTTATGCCCGACTGTCGCTACCTGTAGGTATCAAAGCTCGTCAATCATCTCAACCTTATATTGGAGTAAACCTTGCAGCCTTCTCAGAAGTCCACGTTCAGGATGATCATCACTGCTATTGGAATGGTGGTTTTGACCCCTATTTTAACAATTCCTATGCTAGTATCAGCTTTGTTGGTTAAACCAGGTAAGTTTGCGTATTTTATGATGAAAACATGGAACAAAACTATTTCGAAGCTAATGGGTCTTAGATTTTCCTTAAGTGGCGTGGAAAACCTTGATTCTAATACGTCTTACATCATAACTCCCAATCATCAGGGACTTGCGGACATACTTGCAATTGTGTCTACCTTGCCGGTTCGTTTTAGATGGGTCGTTAAGAGAGAATTGTTCAAAATACCAGTTTGGGGATTGGCTTTATGGTCTACGGGCGCAATTCCAATTGACAGATCTAACTCTGTAACATCAATAGAGAGGCTGAATAAAGCAAAAGATGAGAAACTAAAAGGTGGATGGTCAGTTGTTATTTATCCTGAGGGAACACGTACTCCTGATGGAAATTTAAAGGATTTTAAAAAAGGGGCTTTCATGATGGCGGTTCAGACGGGCATCCCTATTTTGCCTGTTGTTTGTAACGGCGCATACAAAGTCTTACCAAAAAAGACGTTCGCTTTTCGTCGCGGACACATTAAATTGAACATTTGTCCCCCTATCCTGACCCAAGGACTGTCCGAAAAAGATGTTCCGGAATTAATGTCAAGAACTCGTGAGGCTATCCTGGCTAAACTACGGCTGGATTATGACCCTTTTTTGAAGGAAGAACCCTGCACGTGATACTGAGGGACGTGTTTCATAACATGTCCCATTGATTTAAGTCAGATTTATAACGGCCTCAGCGTCATCTTGAACAGATGCAGGATATTTCTGACTCGTAAACCGTGGCCGTCGTCCCATCATTGCAAATCACTGTGTATTCCCAGTCTCCATTTTCAGTTTCAAATACATCCCCGATTTCACCTTCTTCCTGGCTGTCCGGGATGCGTATTCTGCTACAAATTTCATAGAATGGTTGAGTCATCTTTAATTATCCCATTACACCGTTGACTTCAGGGAGGCTTCGGTAGTAATTGCGGAGTAAGAGCAGTCACAGGATACAAAACCGTGGCCCATAATCTCAACAAGGTCCCTGAATTCCTGTCCTGGTTGACGATTTCCGTGCCTGGTGATGTGGCTATCAGCAATTTATCTCTCTGTCCATTGGTGGTTTCTGATCAAAGATTGACTGGGCCGACATATTTACTCGGTTTGTCATATCCACAACTTGATCATCCGTTCCGAATTGCCCAACGTATTGCAAAGTTGGAAAGTCTGACTTACAGAGAAATCCTCGCAAGACCGATACCAGTTCTTCACTATACTCTTTCATTTTCCGCTCCTAACCTCTTCAATGGTTTGATGGGTCAGATTTTCTATTGGTCGAGTCAGAGTGTCAACGCCTTAATGAAAAACCTCTTTTTGGCCGCTCCTGATCGCCGAACAGGACAACACTAGCTTCAATCAGTTCATACTATCCGCTGTAGCTGCAAAGGTTGGAGCTGAAGATTTCTGCGCCACTCTCGCAAAAAAATGGAGAATAAAATCGACACCAAGAATCAACAAACTCGTTGTTAGTTGACATATTCACCACGTAATGGTAAATATATAACCATGTACAGGCGAAATATTCTCTACAATATCCTTGATGCTCTGTCCGATACGCCCGTTGTTTTTCTGCATGGAGCAAGGCAAACAGGAAAGAGTACTCTCGTCCGCAAGATCGCAAATGGGCCATATCCAGCCCGATACGTGACACTGGATAATGCCGCGGTTTTTTCCGCCGCAAGCGCTGATCCCACAGGATTCCTCGCCGGCCTTGAGAAACCTGTGGTGATAGATGAAGCTCAGCGGGTCAGAAAGCTTTTTCTTGCCATCAAAGAAGACGTGGACCGAAATCGGATGCCCGGACGTTATCTTCTAACCGGGTCCGCAAATATTTTAACCATTCCAAAGGTTGCAGATGCCCTGGCAGGAAGGATGGAATTGCTGACCCTGTGGCCTCTGTCCATCAGCGAGTTGAAGGAAGGTGGAGAGAACATCCTGGACGCCTTCTTCGACAGGGGTTTCCCAAACCGTTTCCATCCCGGGACTGATTTTGATCTCGCGGAGAGCATTGTAGCCGGCGGGTTCCCAGAGCCCGTGCAGAGGTCGTCTCATCGACGAAGGCGGGCCTGGTTCGAGTCCTATATCACGACAATCCTTGACCGGGACGTCAGAGACCTGGCCCAGATTCAAGACCTTGCGGTTCTGCCGAGACTTCTCCAGTTTCTCGCCGCTCGAACAGCAACCTTGCACAATCAGTCGGAGGTATCAAGGAGCAGTGGGATTCCGAACAGCACACTCTCTCGATACCTGACGCTTCTGGAAATGACTTTTCTTGTGCAGACCCTTCCCGCCTGGTCGCCCAATCTGGGAAAGCGTTTGGTGAAGGCGCCAAAGCTCTTTATGGTAGACACCGGGCTTGCTTGTCACTTGCTTGGTATCGATGAAGAGGGGTTTCGGCAGAGCGGAGAAATTGCCGGAAGGGTTTTTGAAAACTTCGTGGTTCTCGAGCTATTCAAGAACGCATCCTGGTCTGATGAACCCGTGAGACTTTACCATTTCCGCTCGCAGGCAGGGCAGGAGGTGGATGTCGTAATTGAAAGGAGTGGCGGGGAAGTTGTCGGTGTCGAGATCAAGCTCTCAGCCAGCCCATCACCTCGGGATTTTGACGGGCTTAAAGTGCTCAGGGAACATCTTGGGAACAAGTTCGTCAGAGGTATTCTCATCTACACGGGAACTGAAATCGTGCCATTCGAAAAGGACCTGCATGCGGTCCCAGTCAACGTTTTGACTGGTAGGCCATAAAAACGGCGCAGTTTCAATGATTTCTATTATTTTAACCTGGTTTTGAGAACGCGTCCGCTAACTTTTCGATATCCCCATTCAGCCACAAGGCAGACAGGGATCAATAGTATCATGGTCACAAAGGCAGGTTTGGAATTCTGGTAAATGTAAACACCAAGGATCCCAGCCATGGCCAGGCACGCGAAGATTGACATCCATATTATCGACCGCTTTGCTCCGGTCTCTGAAGTCAGCTTGAGATGAGCCGCATTTACGCACGCATAAATCAGCAGGAACGCTCCACTTCCCATCATGGCCACGCCTGATAAATCGAAGAACAGGATAAACAGAATCACCATAGCGGAAGTGATTACAAGGCCGCCAGTCCCGCCTTGCCAAATCACGTGAGAAAACACCTCCGGAAGCTCGCCGTCCTTGGCAAGCATGTAGGACACGTTCGCCGCGCCAAAAAGTGTAGCGTTGATGGCTGATGCGGTTGAGAACAATGCGCCTATGGCAATAAGTCTAAATCCAAAATTCCCCAGGAATGGTTTTGCCGCTTCCGCCAGGGCATAATCTTTTGCCGCCAGGATGTCCTTAACCGGAAGATTCCCTATGACCGCAATTGATACAGCAAGATAGATCAGGATAACACTGATCACACTGAGATAGAGGGCCTTGGGGAGCAATTTTTTGGGATCATCCATAGATTCGGCTGTGTTTGCGACGAGACCGAATCCTTCATATCCGATAAAGAGCACGCCCGCTCCGAAGAGTATTCCAGAGGGCGCGGGCCAGTGCGCCACTGACAAATATGCCGGTTGAATAAAAAACAGCCCGGCTACAGCGAACAACAGCAATATGGCTAACTTTACCGCCACGATAAAAGTTTCGGATCTACCGACAACTCCTGGTCCAATGAAATTGACGGCCATGAAAAGCAGCACGATTCCTGCCCCAACGGCTTTGGGGATCCACCCAATAGAATGGTGGGGTAAAAAAGTCATGAAATATCCAGCGAAAGCCTGGGCGTAAAGGGCAAGAGCGATTATGTAACCTACCCACATGTAAAGATTTATCCCACCGCTTAGGACTCCGTCGCCCAACCCCTGAACAAGGAATTCTACGGCTCCTCCGGATGACGGGTATCGTGCGCCCAGTTTGGCGTAAGAATAAGTGGATAGAAGAGCGACCAGTCCACCGAGCAGA
Source organism: Desulfomonilaceae bacterium (assembly GCA_041662605.1). NCBI lineage: Bacteria > Pseudomonadati > Thermodesulfobacteriota > Desulfomonilia > Desulfomonilales > Desulfomonilaceae > Desulfomonilaceae bacterium. The sequence goes on along the minus strand of JBAZSD010000021.1, from coordinate 66,026 downwards.
AAGGAAAGCCACATTGCGGCTCCCGACGCCTCCGCCACTACCCCGAGAATCGAAAAAATGCCTGCGCCTACCATGCCTCCAATTCCGATGGACATGGCGGCGAACAGTCCTATCCTACTTCGAGTCGAGTTTTGTTTATTAGGCAAGGTCTTGATCCTCTATGTTAAACGGAGTAACTTAAACAATGAGGCGCAACCGTACGATCTTTTGTCGTAAATACTTGTTTAGCGTATTAGACGCTCTTTTCCCAGGATATTCAACCTTTTTGGTTAGCTTTTTCCCATAGTCATCAACTGGGAAAGTAAAGTAAAGTTCTTTCCCCGGAATTACTCATGCAAACGCTTCTAGTCAATCCCGTTTATTCACAGACATTCTGGTCATACAACAAAGTCCTGAAAATGACCGGCAAAAAAGGTCTACTTCCTCCACTCGGACTTTTAACCCTCGCTTCGCTCATCCCAAATGACTGGAATGTCGAGTTGGTAGATATGGTCTTACAGGACATATCCGAATCCCAGTGGGACCGATCAGAACTGGTTTTCATCTCAGGAATGACAGTTCAACAAAAGGGCATTATCGAAGTCATCAAGGAAGCGAAGAAGCGTGGCAAACCTGTGGTAGTCGGTGGGCCATGGTCTTTTCACGTTCCTGAGCAGGCTTTCGAGGCGGGCGCTGATCTTGTCGTAAGAGGCGAAGCAGAAGTCGTCATGGGCGAAATTCTTGCCTGTCTAAAGAAAAAGGATTTCGGACGCATCATTCAATCAGACGAACGAGCCGAAATGACGAAAAGCCCTGTCCCGAGGTTTGATTTGCTTGATATGAACGCCTACGTAGACATGGAGGTTCAGTTCACCAGAGGCTGTCCGTTCAAGTGCGAATTCTGCGATGTCACTATGATGTTAGGTCGAAAAGTACGCGCCAAAAACCCTGAACAGATCATTCAGGAACTTGAACTCATTTATAAACTGGGCTGGCGGCGGCATGTTTTTTTTGTTGATGATAATTTTATCGGTAGCGTTAATAAGACGAAAGCCTTGTTGAAGCAATTAATACCCTGGATGGAAGCCAGAAATAAGCCTTTTGATTTTTACACCCAGGCGTCCGTAAATCTGGCCGCAGACGAAAAGCTCATGGAAGACATGTATGTCGCAGGATTTAATAGAGTCTTTGTGGGAATAGAGACCTCAGATGAGGCCAGTCTTATAGGCGCCGGGAAAATTCAGAACACCAACGTAGATTTAAACCAGGTGTGCCGGAAAATTTCAAAGGCAGGGTTCCAGATAATAGCCGGCGCAATCCTTGGGTTTGATGAAGAAACCAAAGGAGCTGGTGGGCGTTTGACTAGCTTCGCCGAGAAGAACCACATTCCGGAACTATTTACTACTCTTCTTCAGGCAGGACCCGGCACAGATCTCTCCATCCGGCTTCAGTCGGAAAACCGTCTGTTGGAAATGAAAGAAGAGAATTTGAGTAATCAAACCGGTCTGGTCAATTTCGTGCCTACCAGGCCTCTTGAAGAAATTGCTAACGAATTCGTAGCTGTTTACAGCTCATTGTATAAACCCGAAACCTATATTGAGAGAGCTTATAATCACTTCGCAGAGATGAAACCGCCTGAATATAAAAAACCTTTTAAGCGCCCATATTTATGGGAACTCAGGGCTACGGCCATAACAATATTTAGAAATGGGATAGTTTATTCTACTCGATTCCTGTTCTGGAAATACTTCTTTAAAGCGTTATGGAAATTTCCGACCCGCTTTGACCGATTCCTGGTGTCATTGATCGTGGCGGAACATTATTACGATTTCAAGAATAAAATTCGTAGCGGTATCCAATCACAATTGACGGAACTTTCCCCGGAATTGAGAAACAATTTCTACGTTAAGTTGAAGACAGTTCCTGAGTGCGAGCCACTTCCTCAACATAGCTAAAAACGGTAACACATTGGAATGTTCTGATTTGTTATCTTGATTGAAGTATTAAATTATTAGACAATGAGATTTGAGGCAGAAGAAACATTCAGGAGAGGAAATATGGGCATCGAAGAACTGAGAAACGAGGTTTTGAAATTAAATCCGGAGTCTCGCGCCTATTTGGCCAAAGAACTTATAAATAGCCTCGATACAATAAGTGAGGTTGAAATCGAAAGTCTATGGGTGACTGAGGCCGCAAGGCGGGACAATGAATTGGACCAAGGCACGGCCCGAGGGTATTCCGCCAAAGAAGCTCTCACCCGTGTCCGAGCTAGTCGGAAATAATGCATAGGCTTGTCATCCACGAAGCTGCAGAAGTTGAAATCAATCAAGCAGCAGATTTCTATGACGGTCAGTGTCCCGGACTTGGTTCGACATTTCTGGACCAAGTAGAAATAGCTATTGAAAACATTCAGCAGTTTCCTACTGCGTCATCGCCCATTCAAGGCAGGATCCGAAAAAAACACCTGAAGACATTTCCTTACTCGTTGATCTATTCCGTACTACCTGAAGAGATGAGAATTCTGGCCGTGGCCCACATGAAGCGACGTCCACTTCACTGGCATGGCCGTCGCTAACATAAAAAGCGCATATCAGGGAGTGAATCTATGGAAACTATTTACGTCAGAGGTAGCCACTTTCTGAATTCGTGAATCGATCTTACTCACATCGGGATCAGATGGTTTAATCATGTTGTCTTTTTACGATAGCAGTTTTTTGTAATACGTGCCATGAAGGTAAATCGGGGCCAATGGGTTGTGGCCGGTAACACGATCCTTGACGGCTAAAACGGTAGTGTAGGCCTCGGCATGTTTGAAGAACAAAGAATCATGTCCAACACATAGCCCAAGCAGCACGTTAAAATCAGTTTTCTCGTCATTGAGTAGCATCGCTTGAAAAACCGGATTACACATTGCCTCGTCAGTTCCCTGAAAGATCTTGTCCTGATCCTCTATGCCAATAAGGTCCTTTGAAGTTCTTCCAGCCTTGCAACAGACCGAAACAACATCAAAGCCATTTTTTTTAAATATCTGATCCACAATCGCCGCCTCATTCTTCAGTCCGACACAAAAAACAAGCCCAAGCCGTTTGAAACCCATGCGGTTTGCAAATTCACAGATTTCGACGATGCGGGTTTTGGTGGGTTGCATCACGTAGGGACGCTCTTGTCGATTCGCGTAGCACGCTGACTCCTGCACTGACGCCTGGTGGGCGAAATTCTGGATCTCGGGATTTTCGTAAATGCTGTTAGCCTTGGTCAAAAGCTCTTTACGACTGACAGTTGGGCAGCCTTTGTGACTGGAGCCACTCTCGTACATGCATAACATCTCGGGCATTTGATTGGGGCAAGTGGCGCAAGTGGGATCAATTTTCTTCTTATTTTGGGACATGTTAAACTCCTCCAGGATTAGGAAACAGATTTGGGGATTTTGCGTAATTCTGAAACTTATTTATCAGCCTGGACTCTAGGGGCGAACCCTCGTCTAAGCGTGTTTTCACTGATACTCCTAATGTTCATGAACTGTAAGAGATAATCAGGGCCACCCGCCTTGGAGCCCACACCAGACATGCCGAACCCTCCGAAAGGCTGTCTTGCCACCAAAGCGCCTGTTATCTTTCGGTTGATATAGAGATTGCCAACCCTGAAATCACTCTTGACCTTTTGAATGTTAGCAGGGCTCCTTGTAAATATGCCACCTGTAAGCGCATAAGGCGTGGCATTTGCGATGTCTATAGCGTCATCGAGGTTTTGCGCTTTTATGACGACAAGAACTGGGCCGAATATTTCTTCCTGGGCAATCCTGGAATCAGGGCTCACGTCAGTGAAAATCGCTGGTCCCACAAAATAACCGTCTCTCTGAACACTGCGGACAAGGACAGCTTTCCCCTCCCGGTTGCCCAGCCTTATGTAGTCTTCTATTTTGTTCATTGCCGCCTTGTCTATTAGCGGCCCCATATAAGTCGCAGCTTCTTCCGGAGGCCCTATGACGATACTCTCCATAGCCTCCTTTAATCTACGGCAAAATTCATCATAATGGTCTCCGACCACAATAACTCTGGAACATGCCGAACATTTCTGCCCCTGAAAACTCAATGCGGAGTCAAGGACTCCCTTGACAGCTTCATCCAGGTCGGCAGTTTCATCGACAATTATTGCATTCTTGCCGCCCATCTCGGCAATGACCCGTTTCACGTTGATTTGTCCGGGTTGCATGGCTCCGGCAAGTTTGACAATGTTCAGCCCCACATCTCTTGAGCCGGTAAATGCGATGAAATCGATTATGGCGCTTGCAACAAGACACTCTCCCACTTCCTGGCCAGGGCCTGGAACAAAGTTCAAAACCCCCGGGGGAAGTCCGACAGACCTGAATATGTCTGTGAGACGCCATCCCAGGACAGGCGCCAGACTGGACGGTTTGAAAATCACGCAATTCCCTGTAACCAGAGCGGCCGACACCATACCGGTTGATATCGCGAGTGGGAAGTTCCACGGAGCGATAACGGCGCCGACGCCTCTGGGTTCATAAAAATATTCGTTTACCTCACCGGGATAATTGCCCATGGTTTTTGGATCGCCAAGTCTGGTCATCTCCGCAGCGTAATATTCGAGATAATCTATCGCTTCCGCCACATCTCCATCAGCCTCGGTCCATATTTTTCCGACTTCGTAGACTTCCAGAGCCATGAGTTCGAATCGTTTCTTGCGAATTTCCTGAGCGGCTCGAAGCAGGATCCCTGTTCGTTCTTCAACAGAGGTTTTTCTCCACGAAGGCCAGGCTAATCGGGCCGTTGCAATTGCCTTCTCAGCGTCTTCTTTCGATCCTGCGCAAACATGGCCGACGATTTCGTTTGGGCTTGAGGGATTGAGTGACAGGATCTTCTGATCCGTCCAAACGTCCTTGGCTCCGATCAAGATAGGATATTTCCGGCCTAACATTTGTCGCGTCTTTCGGAGCGCCTCTGTCATGTTCTTGCGGTTGTCGAAAATTGAGAAATCAATCAATGGCTCGTTTATGAATTCCTGATGGAACGATTCAAAAGATTTTTGTCGATCCGACGGCTTTTTGGGGGCTTTGAGCAATTCATCGACGGAGACGCTTTCAGAGAAGGATTTGCGGAGGAAAGACTCATTTGAGGTGTTTTCCAGTAATCTCCTGATCAGATAGGCCATTCCAGGGATTAATTCACCGATCGGAGTGTAGGCACGTACCCTGTAATTCATTTTCTGCAGCGCCTGGCGAACCGGCTCAGCCATTCCGTAAATCATCTGGAATTCTAAGGCCGGTAGAGGCAGATTCAACGCATTGGCGGTAGCTATGGCGTGACTGATACTCCTGATGTTGTGTGTGGCGATTGCCGGGCGTATGCGCTCCGTATTTTCAAGAAGAATCCTGGTGAGTTCTTCGTAATTCAGGTCGGTCTCTTCTTTATTCAGAAAGACAGGTACAGGCCAACCCTGCTGCTGGTTAATGACCGTTTCGTAGTCCCAGTATGCGCCTTTGACAAGGCGAACAGCGATTCGATTTTTTGTCTTTGTCGCCCAATCCATGAGGCTGAGAAGGTCACTTTTTGTTTCAGGGAGGTACGCCTGAAGGACCAGACCAGCGAATTTCAGATCAGGGACGTCATCGAATAGGCTCCTGAAAACAGCTATTGTTAGGCTCTTGAAATGGTAACTTTCCATATCCAGTGTGATTGACACGTCCATTTCAATTGCCTGCTTAATGAGCGGTATCAACGTTTCCTTGATGTTTCGTATTGAGCCGTCCCAGTTCCTTGGGTCGATCTGGGAGTATAATGACGAGATCTTGACTGAAACATCCAGAACAGGAATTCGCCCGTGATTGTCATAGTCGACGATGGGAACTTCCGGCCATTGATTTATCAGGGGGGCCACATATTTGAGGAGCCTCCTGTAACGCTCGGCGTGACTGAACGCCTCAGAATCAGCCAACACCGCCTCACCCAACAGGTCAACACCGAATGTGATTCCCTCATCTCTCAGTTTCTGTAATACTTTTAGCGCATCGTGTTCATCTCGGCCCCCGATAAACTGCTCAGCCATAGATTCCACGCCGGTTCTAACGGCTTTGGCCGCAACGTGAGGCAAAATACCCGAGAGCCGCCCGATACCATGCAGGAAAGGATTGTCCGGGACATCCTCAAAATACTCCTTGAGCATTCTAACAACGAGAGGGTCGCTCTTTAGAGTAGGGAGGACATCCACGAACCGAAAAAGCTGAATTTTGAGGGCTTCATCTTTCATCACCCAATCGGTAAGCCGCCCGCTCCATTTTTTTCTATCGAACACGGAAGGGAGTTCCTGTCCCATTAGTGAATAGATCTTTTGACCTATTTCATGTATTCGATCTTCAATGCTCTGTGACATTGGTTATCCTTGCGGTAATCAATCCGGGAGTAAAATGTTACTGGAAAACAATAATACATTTGTGAAACAAATTACACGTCAAGATCCTAACTCATAAAACGGGCAGGAGCGGAACAATTTGATCACAGATCTTAATATCGCTAAAATAACCTTTCTATGCCTACCAAGGAGATAAAGGAGCAAGAACATGACCTCGAAAGTAGCGCCACTTACTGAACTACCAGCATGGACGGCTCTGGCAGCCCACTATGAGCGAATCAGGAAACTGAGTCTCCGAAAGCTATTCGAGGACGACCATAAACGGGGCGAGCGCTTCACATTGGAGGATGTGGGGATTTATCTCGATTATTCCAAAAATCTGATAACTGAAGAAACCTTGAAACTCCTGATTCAGCTTGCGGAGGAATCGGGGCTAAGCGATCGGATAGCTGGCATGTTTCGCGGAGACAGGATCAATGTTACCGAAAACCGGGCCGTTTTGCACGTAGCCCTACGCGCTCCGAGGGACGCGACCATCCTTGTGGACGGAGTGAACGTAGTACCTGAAGTCCACGCGGTTCTCGACAAGATGACTCAATTCTGCGCCCGCGTCCGAAGCGGAGAATGGAAAGGCCACACGGGCAAGCGCATTGCCAATATCATCAACATTGGTATCGGGGGCTCCGATCTGGGGCCAGTGATGGCTTACGAGGCTCTCAAACATTATAGTGATCGCTCTATGACCTTTCGGTTCGTCTCCAATATTGATGGAACAGACTTCCGGGAAGCTGTTCAAGATTTGGACCCGTCTGAGACTCTTTTCATAATCTCGTCTAAAACTTTTACCACGCTGGAGACAATGACGAACGCCCATACCGCTCGCTCCTGGTTAGTCGCCGGCCTCGGGGGAGATCAAAAATCTGTCGCCAAACACTTTGTCGCTGTTTCGACCAACGCCAAGGCAGTGACTAAATTTGGTATTGATACCGCGAACATGTTTGGATTCTGGGATTGGGTCGGTGGGCGGTACTCCATGGACTCGGCCATCGGCCTTTCCACAATGCTATCCATTGGTCCGGACGACTTCAGTGAGATGTTGGCCGGCTTCCACGAGATGGATGAGCATTTCCGGCGCACAGCTTTCGAGCGTAACCTTCCGGCGCTCATGGGGCTTCTGGCTATATGGCGTAACAACTTTTGCAACGCCCGCACTGTGGCTGTCTTGCCGTACGAGCAGTATCTCAGTCGTTTCCCGGCTTATCTTCAACAGTTGACAATGGAGAGTAACGGCAAACATGTCACGATCGAAGGAACCAATGTTACCTATCAGACAGGGCCGGTCTACTGGGGTGAGCCGGGGACCAACGGTCAGCACTCTTTTTATCAGTTGATACATCAGGGGACCGAAATGATTCCCTGTGACTTTATTGCGTTTGGCCGATCGATCAATCCCGTCGGTCGTCATCACGACATGCTTCTGGCCAATGTTTTCGCCCAGGCGGAGGCCCTGGCGTTTGGAAAGACACTTGAAGAGGTGAAAGCTGAGGGAACTCCGGATTGGCTCGCTCCACACCGTGTGTTCGAAGGCAACCGCCAGTCCAATACCATCCTCGCAGAGCAACTGACTCCGAAAACGCTCGGCAGACTTGTCGCGTTGTACGAGCACTCAGTATTTACACAAGGTGTTATCTGGAACATCAACTCATTTGACCAGTGGGGAGTGGAACTGGGTAAAGCGCTTGCAGAGAGGATTATTCCCGAACTTGAGTTGTCGGAGGAGCCTGTTCTCATCCATGACGGTTCGACTAACGGCCTTATCCGTCGCTATCGAAAAATGCGGGCCACCACATGATGAACGTTGATCTATTATGGGCGCTGATCTAAAAGAAGGGGCAACCTAAATGGGGAGAATCTGTCATGAAGATCAAAGTTTTTGCCGACGAATATTCGGTCGCCCAAGAAGCCGCCGCTATTATCGCAGCGGAGGCCAGGGAGGCGGTCGCCGACCGCGGAAGATTCGTTATGGCGCTCAGTGGTGGTCGCACTCCGTGGGCAATGCTACGGTCTCTGATAGCTCTTGATGTCCCATGGGAACGCGTGCTGCTGGCTCAAGTGGACGAACGGGTGGCTCCCGTAGGCGACCCGCTCCGAAATCTTACTCACATCAGTGAAATCCTCCTGCAAAACCATAGAATCGACCCAAAGCAGGTCTATGCGATGCCGGTGGAGGAAGAAGACCTATCTTCCGCCGCTAGCCGTTACGCGACAATTCTGCGAGAGATAGCCGGGGCGCCGCCCGTGCTTGACCTGGTCCACCTTGGACTAGGACCGGACGGACATACCGCTTCGTTGCTGCCCGAAGACCCCGTTCTTGAAATCACCGGAGAGGATGTCGCTTTGACCGGCCTTTATCAGGGTACACGTCGAATGACATTGACGTATCCGATCATTAATCGTTCCCGGATGATTCTGTGGTTGGTGACAGGGGGAGAGAAGACTGAAGTAGTTGAGCGACTTTGGAATGGCGATCAATCAATTCCATGTGGCCGAATCCGGAGGGACAATTCTCTGATCCTGGCCGACACTGCAGCGGCTGGACAATTGGGGTGACGGCAGGGTCCTAATGGAGTTTCTCGATTACCCCTGTCAAGTTGATACAAGGTCACGCTCCTTTCCAATGATGAATTTCGGGGATACATTAACTCAGTGAATTAGTTTACCCGAAGGTCGGCATGTCTGAAGACAAAATCCAAAATTATTCTCCATGGAGCCCACTAGCCTATTCAGTTTTTCGAGCGCTATGGATAGCGGCCACGGTGTCAAATGTTGGGACGTGGATGCAGAACGTGGCCGGTGTGTGGATGATGACGTCCCTATCGAGTTCGCCGGTCATGGTCTCCCTGATGCAAACTGCGAGCAGTCTTCCAGTTTTTTTGGTGGTGCTGCCCGCTGGAGCGATCGCCGACATAGTTGATCGAAGACGACTCCTGCTTTTTACTCAGGGCTGGATGACAGTCGCCGCCGCAGGCTTGAGTATTGTAACGTTTATGAACGCCACAACCCCATGGATACTGCTCTCTTTTACTTTTGCCCTTGGGATGGGGGCGGCCATGAACATGCCGATCTGGCAAACGGTGGTTCCACGCCTGGTTCCCAGAAAAGAACTACCGCAGGCCGTGGCGTTAAACAGTGTGGCTTTCAACATCGCCAGAGCGATCGGTCCGGCCTTGGGAGGGGCTATTGTGGCGTTTTGGGGACCAGGTCCGGTATTTTTTTTGAATGCGTTATCTTTTCTAGGTGTGATTGTTATAATTTATCGTTGGGATTCGTCTCAGAGGGAAAATCCGTTACCAGCGGAACATGTGATGGGGGCAATTCGCGCGGGAACTCGATATATTCTTCATGCCCCAGAATTGCGTTCCGCGTTAATCCGCTGTTGCATATTCGTCACTTGCGGGAGCGCCCTATGGGCGTTGATGCCATTGGTAGCCCGACATGAACTTGGCATGACATCACGCGGCTATGGGGCTCTTGTAGGTTTTTTCGGATTAGGGGCTCTAGCCGGCGCCGCGATTCTACCGAGCGCCAGAAAGAGGATGACGCTCGACAACCTGTTGATTTTGGCGACTATAATTTTTGGGATAGTGACAGTCACGCTCGGATACCTACGAATTGATTTCCTGCTTTACGGCTTCATGATTGCCGGAGGGATAGCCTGGGTAACTGTAATGGCAAGTTTTAACGTGGCGGCCCAAACGTCCGCCGCCTCATGGGTTCAGTCACGGGCGCTAGGATTTTACACACTGGCTTTTCAGGGACTAATGGGTGTGTCCAGTGTTATGTGGGGGACAATAGCGGAATTCTGGGGAAACTCGTTGGCTCTTCTTTTAGCCGGATTTGGTCTGGCGACAGGAGTAGCGGGGGCTTTCCTGTGGCCCCTAAAGGGGATCAGAGAATTGGATCTCAGGCCATCGTTGCACTGGTCCGAGCCGCTTGTGGCTTTTGATCCGGATCCGGAGGATGGGCCAGTGCTGGTAATGGTTGAATACCACATTGACGTGGAAAAATTGGGCGAATTTGTTGACTCAGCATACGAACTTAAACGTATTCGCCATCGTGACGGCGCTAGACGATGGGGCTTGTTCCACGACATTACTGATCCGGGGAAATACGTGGAGACATTCATTGTAGATTCCTGGGCTGAGCATGTTCGTCAGCACGCGCGTTTCACTATTGGAGACCGAGCGGTCGAAGACCGGGTCCGTTCTTTTCATGTTGGGTCCAATCCTCCGGTGGTCTCACATTTGATTCATGTCAAAGGAAGATAAATCCCAAATACATATAAACCATATTAAGAAGGTATTAGTATAATATGCCGGTAATTTTGAGGACATTGACACTGCTAATGTTGTCAAATATTTTCATGACCTTTGCTTGGTATGCCCACCTTAGAAATCTGAATGACAAAAAGTGGTACATAGCCGCTTTGGCGAGTTGGGGCATCGCATTGTTCGAGTATCTCCTGCAAGTCCCTGCAAACCGTATAGGCTATACTGAGTTAAGTCTCCCGCAACTGAAAATAATGCAAGAGGTCGTTACATTGGGGGTATTTGCTCCGTTTGCTATATTTTATATGGGCCAACCGCTTAAGCTGGACTATCTGTGGGCGGCCTTCTGTTTGCTTGGCGCCGTTTATTTTATATTCCGTTCGTAAGTGTGGAACACAGCGACGCTGATAATTTGGAGACTTTTATTCTGATGTTGCAAATATGACGCCGGCTAAAATCATCACACCACTGAACACATGAATGGCCGTTACCTGTTCACCCAGCAATAACAGACCCTCAACACCGCTAAAGAGCGGCAGACAGTAATAGACAAATGACGCGCGGGCGGGACCAATGATTGCGACCGATTCATTCCAGCACAGGTAGGCTAACAATGATGGACCGACACCCAAATAGAGAATCGCCCCCAAGATGGCCGGGGTAAAGTGGACCGCCTCTGTTTCAGGTAGTTTCCACAGGAACAATGGCAATAAAAAAAGCATGCCTATAATGAATAGAGAAAATAGAAATGTGAGCGGACTGAGTTCACCAGGTTTCATCCTGACCAAAATGGTGTAAAGGGCAAAAGACGAAGCCTGTCCAAGCATCCACAAATCACCCTCAGAAAACGTCAAATTCGCCAAATGTGAGATCTGACCACTGGTGATGAGCAACACAACTCCGGCGGTAGCCGCTACTAGACCTATTACCCTACGAAGAGTCAGAGTGTCGTGCAGGAAGATTCGAGCAAAAATGATTGTAAAGACGGGGGAACTGATTGCTATCAGAGTCAGATTCAAGGCTTTGGTGGTAGCCGCGGCTATGTATACAACGGTGTTGCAGATCGTCAACCCAAGAAAAGCTGTAAGGGCAAGATAGCCGAGATGCTTGCGAATTGCTGGAAACTCTTGGCGTAAATGGCCTGCCACAAAAGGCGCAAGAATAGTAATCGCTATCAACGAACGGAAAATAAAAATGGTAACCGGCGGAACTGAATTCGAAAGTATCCTGGCTACAATGAAATTCCCGGACCAAATTGCCGTGGCCGCCAGAACCAGCGAATATCCCTTGATGAATCTGTAATGTTGTTTAAACAACGCTCCCGTAGTCTCCAAGGCTTAAGAGCCGGAAGCAGATCCTGGCATGCGAAGATATTAGCCACAACCTCCTGAGCCTTATTGTAAAATTGGGCAAACCATAATCCTCGACAGGCGCCTTAGAGACCAGGCGCTTGCCAAGCCTTCTTTAATTCCCAGATGTTTATGTCAAGAACTGTCTCGCCGTTCAAACCCTCGACAGTCAGGTTGAGGTCGGACGAAGTATCTCCGATAAGTGACAAGGGAAAACCCTCTAAGGTTTCTTCAAACTCTTTGCTCTTAGACGTTGAGACGCTGATGAGGAAACGGCAAGGGGTTTCTGAGAATAATGCGAAGTCATCACGGGCAACGCCCCCATATCCCAGTTTGGCAAGGCTCACCTTTGCTCCGATTCCTCCAGAAAATGAACTTTCCGCCAGAGCTACACCGAGACCGCCATCTGAAATGTCGTGAATCGAAGCGACCAATCCCTGGGTCACAGCCCTGAACAGGGCCCTATAGGATTCAATCGAGGACTTCGGGTTCAATACCTTGGGGATCTTTGATCCTATGAATCCCCTTGAAGCCAAATATTCGGACGCTCCAACCTCGTCTCGCGTTGTTCCAAGGACGTATATCAGGTCTCCTGATGTTTTGAAATCGGCGGTAACGGATTTTCGAACGTCCGGCACAACTCCCACAGCCGTAAAAAGAACGGTCGGGGGAATGGATATTTTTGAACCGCCGATGAGATAGTCATTTTTCATGCTGTCTTTTCCCGAGATACACGGGATATGATACTCGACGCACAGCTCGTAAAGCGCTTTGTTCGCTCTCACCAACTGTGCGAGTTTATATTCTCCGTCAGGGGTTTTTTCGGATTTTACCGGATCACACCAACAGAAATTGTCTAGGCCGGCCATGTGGTCCGGGTTAGCGCCAACAGCGACTATGTTTCTTACGGCTTCATCTATTACGGCTGTCATCATCCAGTATGTATCTATATCAGAGTATCTTGGGGCGATTCCGCAGCCCACGGCGACACCGAGATACCTGTCCAGCATAGGTCTTTGAACCGCTGCGTCCCCAGGACCATCATTGTTCAAGCCGATTAGGGACTTGACCACGGAGCCTGCTTGAACCTCATGATCGTATTGACGAATCAGCTTCTCTTTGGAGCAAATGTTCCAGCGGCTCATTAATTCAAGTAATTCCTGATTCAGGTCCAGAGGACATTCAAAATTCGGTTCCGGGTGTTTGGGAGGTTCCCATGTCGCCTTCAGACGCATCTGCGGAACTCCGTCATGCAGAAAGTCCAGGGGAAAATAGGCTATCGGCGCATCATGCCAGTAAACGATGAAGGACTGATCATCGGTGAATTCTCCGAGATCCGTCGCCTCCACGTCCAATTTTTCCGCAAGAGCCATAAATTCCGACAGCTTGTCGGGCGGGACGGCTACGGTCATTCTCTCCTGAGCTTCTGACAACAGGATTTCCCACGGCTGCAAACCGGGATATTTTAAAGGCGCTCTGTCCAGCATGATGTGGGCCCCACCCGATTCGTTCGCCATCTCACCTACGGAAGAGGAGAGACCGCCCGCTCCGTTATCGGTTATAGAGCTATAAAGCCCCCGATCTCTAGCCATTAGTAAGAAATCAGTCATGCGTTTCTGGGTTATCGGGTCTCCAATCTGAACGGCCGTTGCGGGCGAGCCTTCATGCAGCTCCTCCGAAGAAAAAGTGGCTCCGTGGATACCGTCTTTGCCTATCCTTCCGCCCGTCATGATAATCCGGTCACCGGTGTTGGCCTTTTTGATGTGCGCTGGCCTGCCGTTAATGGTTGCAGGCATCAACCCACCTGTCCCACAATAAACCAGTGGTTTTCCAAGATAGCGTTCATCGAAGACAACAGCGCCGTTCACGGTAGGAATTCCGCTTTTGTTTCCACCGTGTTCGACTCCTTCGCGAACTCCTTCAAAAACCCGTCTGGGGTGGAGTAGACGAGGTGGGATAACCCCATTAAAGTCAGGCGGCGCAAAGCAAAAGACATCCGTGTTGAAAATTAAACGGCAGCCTAGGCCGGTGCCGAATGGATCGCGATTTACCCCAACTATGCCCGTCAAAGCGCCACCGTATGGGTCTAAAGCTGAGGGTGAATTATGTGTCTCGACTTTGACGACCAAATTCCATTCGTCATCCAGTCTAATTACGCCTGCATTATCCTTGAATACTGACAGGCAGAAGTCGTTGTCTCCGAGTTTGGCGCGAATATCTTCGGTCGCCTTCTGAACATAAGATTTGAACAGGCTGTTGATTTTGGATATTTGTCCGTTTTCTTCATAGTCAATGGCCGCATTGAAAATCTTGTGCTTACAATGCTCGGACCATGTTTGGGCTAGAACCTCCAACTCACAGTCGGTAATTTTCTCGTTCAATCCCAGTTTTTTCCTCTGGCTGACAAATTCCGGGTTATTGAAAAAACTCTGGATCGTCTTCATCTCTTCCAGATTAAGGGCCAAAACGCCTTCCTGGCTTATGCGCAATAACTCTGAATCCGACATGTTGAGGTCGATTTCCTTGACGATAATTTCCGCCTTGGATCTCACGATTGGGACGTTTATCATCGAACGATCGTCAGATGGCGCAAAAACCTGAGAAGTCTGGATCAGATCGTTAGCGAGCAAATCTTTGGCTATTCCACCAATTTCATCGCGAGTCAGTTGTCCTGTGAAGAAGTATAATTTTCTGCTAAATACGCCCCCGCCTGATGTCAATTTGACGCCGAGAGTCCTTTCAACGGACTCTCTGGCGGTGCGACCAACGTTGTCCGTTACGCCAGGTCGGTATCCTACCTCAACAAGCCAGTCGAAAGGCAAACTAATCGGTTCATCAATTGTGGCTTCCTGGATAACCGGGTCTACGAAAACATCCTCGACAAGAGATTCAAGTTCCCGTCGTTCAAGGTCCATATCAATTATGAAACCTTCAGCGACCCGAACACTATCAACTTGGAATCCGAGATCCGACTTTATCCGTGCGGCTGTTCGTCGGCCGGCCGGATCAGGTAATGATTGTTTTAAACATACATCTATTCGGTGTGGCATATCAAAATCCTAGATTCTATTTGCACATTGAGATATTTGCGTCGTTTCGAGTCAATTATTATTGACTCGCCCTGTCTAGACTTTCAGGAATATCCTCGCGTCAATCGCTGTCGCTCCTGAAGGTGAAACCCACACAGGGTTAACATCTATCTGGTCTATGGCTGGGAACTCGACCATCAAAGTCGACACGGCTGAAATTGTCTTGCGTAGGCTATCCCTATCGATAGGAGCCCTACCTCGGACACCCTTGAAAATCTCCGATCCAGGAAGTTCATCAATCATCTCATCTATTTCCCGCGAAGATGGGGGCGCTATTCGAAGGGAGGCTTTTGCGAAAACTTCCACTAGTACACCACCGTAACCCACTAGCACAAGAGGTCCAAATTGAGGATCGCGTTTTCCTCCAACAATCAGTTCGTATGTTCCTGCTTCGCGCCGAGCCATTTGTTGAATGAGACATCCGTAAAGGCCAAGGTCCGTTTCCGGAATGAACCGTCCCCACATGTTGTCCAAGGCTGATCTGACTTGATTCAGGTCTTTTAACCCCAGTGTTACCCCGTTTCTATCCGACTTGTGTGATATCTCCCGAGCGATGACTTTGACGGCGTATGGGCCTGGAAAATCAGGAGGTCTGGCTAAAATGTCCTGGGTTGGTTTGATTACCGTGTAATCGGGAATGTTAAGGTTAGTAAACCTGAGTATGTCAAGGGCTTCATGCAACAGAGGCGAACGACCTTCAGAAATTGATTTGTCAATAATTCTCGCGATGGCTGATCTATCCATTTCCACAGGCTTGGTCGGCTCGGAGCTTTCCTGTTTTATCAATTCGCGGCGATTCTCAAATCTGATTGAGGTGTCTAGAGCGCTGACAGCTCTTTCGGGAGATATAAATATCGGGAAATCAAAGTCTTTGAGCAGACGGGATATTTCCACCTGTTCAGTAGAGACACACAGTGCCACCGGTTTTTGATACTCTGTGGACAAGGATGCGGCAGAACGCAGCAATTTCCGTGAGGCTTCTCCCTCAACCATGGCGAAATACGTTTGCAACAACAGGATTCCATCAACATTTGGTTGTTGCAGTGTATGTTCGACGATCTGAACATAAACCTCAAAATCAAACAAATCACCGAGGTCCAGGGGATTAGCCAGTTTGATCACATTTGCCCTGACTTTCTGTCTAATCTGGTCCAGAAAATCTTCATTAAAAGGCGGCAAATTGAACCCATATGTGAAGGCAGCGTCCGCTGCGATAACAGCATGACCGCCCGACCTGGAAATTATTGCCAGGTTGCGGCCCTTCATTGGGGGTACTTTTAATATCTTCACAAAATCTACACAGTCGCGCATGTCGCGAAACCGTATCATGCCCGATTGGGTCAAGGCCGTGTCAACGACTTTGTCATCATTGGCCAGGGCATCTGTATGAGACTGCGCAATAGTTTGGCTGAATCCGCCTATGTTGGCTTTGTGGACGGCTATCGGCTTGGAGGATTTCCTTGCCAGTTCCATAAATCTTCTACCATCGGGAATTGATTCGAGATACATACAGATTACAGATGTTTCAGGATCTTCAATATAATACTCCAGGAGATCATTCTCATCTATGTTGAGCTTGTTTCCTATTGAAGCGAACTTGCTGAAACCGAGCTGCTCGCTGTCGAACATGTTAAGGAAGGATAACGCCACTCCCCCGCTTTGGGCTATAATTCCGACCTCACCGGCTCTGAATGTATTATGGAGCCTGGCGAAAGGGGTTGTCAGGCCATTGGAGGCGTTCATGATCCCTATGCAATTGGGACCTATAAATCTTATGCCGTACCTGGCTGCGATTTCTTTCAGGGTTCCACTCAATTCAGCGCCCTGGCCTCCAAATTCACCAAAACCGCCACTTTCTACGATTGCCCTCGTTATCCCTTTCTTTCCGCACTTTTCTAACAGGTCCGGGACCGTTCGCGCGGGAGTAAGGATTATGGCCAGATCAATCGGTTCGTCTATTTCGTCCAAGGATTTGTGTATCCTTCGGCCAAAAAGCACACCTTCATCCAATCCCACGAAGTGAATTACGCCAGTGTATCGGAACTCAAACAGGTTCCGGGCTATTTCTTTCCCAAGGTTTCTAGGATCGCTTGAAACGCCGATGACAACAACCGAAGATGGATTAAATATTTTGTTCAATTTTGACAACCTTTCAATGGCAAACAGAAAGTGGTGTTATTATGGTATGTTAATTTCTTTGGCTTGTTGATGTCTTCAAGAAGTTACCCTTACCGTTCAATGTTTAAGAATCTGAACTCCCTGACTTTGTCAACCAAAGTTGGATTGTCCTGATACCATTTTACAAAAGGTTCAAGTCCCTCTCGTAACGATGTTGACGGCTTGAACCCCAGTTTCTCGGAAGCCCTATCAATGCTGGCAAATGTGGCTACCACGTCCCCAGGCTGAGCAGGAACCATTTCCTTGATAGCTACCAGGCCGCTAAGTTCTTCCAGCGTAGAAATAAAATCCGTTAGTCCCACAGGCTCATTGTTTCCCAGGTTGATTATCTCATATTGATTGAGTTTCGTTGTCATCAGCGAAGCCAAAACGCCGGTTGTCACATCATCTATGTATGTAAAATCCCTCTTGTTGTTGCCATGATTGAATACCTTTATGGGATCTCCATGGCGCATTGCTTCAAGGAAACTCCAGTACGCCATGTCTGGTCTTCCCCACGGGCCATATACGGTGAAAAATCTTAGACCAACTGTTTGGAGGCCCCACAAATGGGTATATGCGTAAGCTATCAGTTCATTGGACCTCTTGGTCGCAGCATAGAGACTCACTGGGGTTTCCACCGGATCATCTTCGCTATAAGGAAGTTTTGTATTTCCACCATAAACACTCGAACTGGAAGCGTAAACGAACCTTTGGATTGAGTTCAGCCTTGACTGCTCGATCAGGTTGACGAACCCTTCGACGTTAGCTTTCTGATAAGAGTAAGGATTTTTTAGAGAATATCTAACTCCCGCCTGTGCGGCGAGATGACATACCATGGAAGGCTTGTGGTCCTTGAAAATGCTCTTAACAGATGATAGATCCGAGATATCGGAGTTGATTGAAATAAAGTTCTTGTTTTTCCTAAGAATTTCATCTCTGGCGAACTTCAGATCAGGCGCATAATAAGAATTAAAATTATCAACACCAATTACAGTTGAGTCTTCATTTAGCAACGCCTTTGCTACATAAAAACCGATGAATCCGGCTGTGCCGGTGACCAGAATCCGTGCCATCTTTTTCCTCTAGGAGACGTTTAGACTTTGCCTCAACTAATTAGTGTAACCATGAGGGCATAGAGAAAACCATTTTATAACTTCTGTGACAATTGAGTCCAGATTGGATCGTTTTGGCTCCCAATCAAGAAGCTCGCGAGCTAGAGAGGCGTCAGCGACCAGTTCCGCAGGATCGCCCGGTCTTCTGGGACCAAAATTCGGGGTAATTTTAACTCCCGATACTTTTCGGACAGAGTCCACTATTTCAAGGTTGCTATATCCCATTCCGGTTCCCAGGTTAACTCTTATGATGGGCGTCTCGTCCAGCTTGGCGCAAGCCTTGAGATGGGCTTCCGCGAGGTCCGTAACATGGATGTAATCGCGAACGCACGTCCCGTCTCTAGTCTCATAATCATTTCCAAAAATTGTGAGATCTTCCGACAGGTCCAGCGCAAATCGGACTACATTTGGTATCAGGTGAGTTTCAGGCTTGTGGTCTTCTCCCAAGCCGAAATCCGGTTCACATCCGGCTGCGTTGAAATATCTCAACTGAGCGGACCTGATTCCGTACGCGACATTGTAATCCTCCATCATCCACTCAATTGTAAGTTTGGTTCTTCCATATGGAGAAATTGGATTCTTGGGGTGATCTTCCGTGAGGGGGAGTTTCTGTGGGTAACCATACACGGCGCAGGTTGAAGAGAAAACTACCCTGTTGTGCCCGGTATGGCGCATGGCCTCCAGCATGTTGAACGCGGCCAGAACATTGTTTCTGTAGTACTGAGCTGGGTCCGAAACTGATTCTCCGACAAGACAACTGGCCGCAAAATGAAAGATTGCGTCATATCGATTTTCCGAGAAATGTCTCAACAAATTGTCATAATTGAGCAAATCATCTTCGATAAATTCAGAATCCCGCAACGCGGACCGGTGTCCTTTGGACAGGTTGTCCATTACAGTTACGTTCAATCCACAATTCGTGGCATACAGGGAAAAATGTGAACCTACGTAGCCCGCTCCACCAATTACAAGGATTCGGGAAATTTTCAAAGCCAAGTCCCCCTTTTAATTATCACTATCCACAGACATTAATCCTACACAGTAGGAGGCGTTTATGGGGATATTATGCTACAATAGTAACACTAGTGGCCCCGTCAGGCAATTCATTCCCCGAGAAGTTTAAGTGTGCGACCAAGGAGGCGATGAAATGAGATTTGATATTGGTGAAGTTAAGGCTCGTGAGATTCTTGATTCCAGAGGAAATCCAACCATCGAAGTGGATGTAATTCTCGAGGACGGCGCTTTCGGCAGCGCTGCTGTGCCCTCGGGAGCGTCAACAGGAGAGAACGAGGCTGTGGAGCTTCGCGACGGTGATCCTGATCGTTTCCAGGGAAAAGGCGTGCTAAAAGCCGTAGAAAACGTGATGAATGAGATTAGGCCGGCAGTGCTTGGAATGAACGCGCTGGATCAGGCCTCGTTGGACAGAATGCTGATCGATCTGGATGGCACTGTTAATAAGAGCCATCTGGGAGCAAACGCGATTCTCGGCGTCAGTCTCGCCGCATCCAAAGCCTGCGCTGCTGAGTTGGGCATGCCGTTGTATAGATACCTTGGAGGGGTAGACGCCAGACGTTTGCCTATTCCAATGATGAACATTCTTAACGGTGGCGCTCACGCTGACAACAATGTCGATATCCAGGAATTCATGGTCATGCCTGCAGGAGCGTGCTGCTTCGCCGACGCCCTGAGAACTGGCGCAGAAATCTTTCACACACTTAAAAAGGTTCTAAAAAGTATGGGATTGAACACATCTGTAGGCGATGAAGGGGGTTTCGCTCCAAATCTGAAATCGAATGAAGAGGCTCTGGCAGTCATTGTCAGGGCAATAGAAGAAGCTGGTTATGTTCCTGGAGGAAATGTCTGGATAGCGCTGGATCCTGCGGCAAGTTCTTTTTACAAGAATGATGTCTATGATCTCAAAGGGGAAGGAAAGAAAAAGTCCGCTGAAGAAATGATAGATTTTTATGAAGATCTCATAGAACGTTACCCGATCGTCTCTTTGGAAGACGGTCTGGATGAGAATGACTGGGATGGATGGGCAATGCTCACTGACAGGCTGGGTCAAAAGGTTCAGCTTGTAGGTGATGATATATTTGTTACCAACGTGGACTTGCTTTCTAAGGGAATCGAAAACGGCATCGCGAATTCAATTTTAATAAAACTCAATCAGATAGGCACTCTGACTGAAACAATTGACGCTGTCAATCTGGCTTTAGCAAATGGTTATACGGCCGTAGTTTCGCATCGGAGCGGAGAAACCGAGGACACGACAATAGCTGATTTAGTGGTGGCCTTAGGTACCGGTCAAATTAAGACCGGGTCGGCCTCCAGGACTGATAGAATAGCCAAGTACAACCAACTGCTCAGAATAGAAGAGGACCTTGGGAATAGCGCACTTTTCGGTTCCCGTACTTTTCGATGGTGATATCAGGGAGCCTGTAATAATGTATTCGGAGGTTGTCCCAGGGCGTCATCGCCTCGGGACGGCTTCCCGCATAAAGGAGTTTTTTTGTAAGGCCCCGGTTTTGTCCACACCGGGTCATCATACCTGTCGTGGCAGGGTAGGCAGGGTACAATTCCAAGTATTCTGTTGAGTTCTTCTTTATTGAACCCTCGGCTCAGCTCATGAGAGGATCCCTGCTTCTGGTTTCCGTGAACATCAATTATTCCATCCAGCGGAAAATCAATCTGTAAACCGCTGCCGGATGAATCATAGATTGGTGAGATGGAAACAGTGTTTTTCATGGCATCCCAGGAAATATTTCCTTCTCCTAGTCCCAAAGCTTTTGAATCAAGATGACAATCTATGCACCTGGGGACTTCTTTTCTTGTGGTATGAGGATGAGTGGGGCCGATCGCGACTGAATTCAAACCGTTTTTCAAAGGCATTATCTTGGAATTGTAGGGGTTAATCACTTCGCCTTTTTCATTTACGACCGTGTTCCATACCTGGCAGCCCGGCACGAGGATACCGACGCGACCCCTGGAATTTATGCCAAACATGTTTTTCTCAAATCTGAAATATGAACGTCCTTCAGCCCAAGCCCCACGGGTCGTTTTTCCGGAGATGTGATCTTTTCCTTCCAGGCCAAGATTCAGTATCTGATGACATCCGTAACATTGAGGGCTCCAGGCGCTATGGCATGTGTCGCATTCAAGACGTTCATGACCTTTGATGTTGTGGCCCCGGTTGTCATTGGTAATGACTTTGACCGGACTCTCTTTGCCAGACAGTTTACTTGTCAGGACAAGACCTTTTTCAGTCTTTCGGATATGGGGCAAGGGACGGTCCCTGGATGTTCGAAGAATTTGATCCGTGTCTGAAATTTTTATGAACTTGGAACTACGGTTTAGCGCCACGGTAAGGGGATCGTTGAAATCCGCCACTGTTACTTTGGGTGGATGATCATACTCTCCGTGGCAGTCTTCACATCTAATTTCAATCTGATCCTTCATCCGGCCGTAAATTTTGCCGTCTCCCATAGTATCCTGGGAAGTGTGGCAATCTATGCAACCCATCTTCTTTTCGAAGTGTATGTCAGGAACCAGATTCAATACGAATCTTTCGTCACTCAACGTCTGGTTGTCATAGAATCCGCCCATAAAAGGGGTCCCGTACTGTTCACTTTCCATCTCACCATGATAGTTTAGGCCCGTTCTGGCGCTCCTATTGTGACACGCTCGACAGCGATCATCTTCTATCTTTGTGTTTATGGAATGGTAAGCGGCATGCCCCGCTTCATACCTGTTAATTGTAGGGTCACCTCCCTGGTATCGACCTGTCTGATCGTAGGTCGCATGGCACGCTGCGCAACCTGCAAGACGTCCCATCTTTTCTTCAGGCTGTTTCCCCCACAAGTGGCAGGTCGAGCAGAATTTTCGGAAGTGGCTTTCGGCCAGATGGATTGTCTGATTTTTGGTCAGCTCTGGTCCAATTTCATCCAGCCTGGTTTTACCGTCCGAAACAGGCCTGATTCCATAACGCTCCTCTCCCATTTTCGCCACACCCCACTGAAAACGTAAAATTCCTATGATTCCCGCGTTGGTCGCCATTATTGAACGTGGGGTGTTTCGAACTCTGTCCAGTATGGGAGACGCCTTGTCAGTATGGCAAATGCCCATGGTAAGGGAAGATCCTCCACAGCTTTGGGACGCAAGATCCAGGCGGGTAGGGTTGGCTCCTCCGATCAAACCACGATGAGCGCCTTTCACTGTGAGATCAGACCCGCTGCCTCCATGACATATCACACAGCCGAATGTGGAGTTTGGGTGCGAAGTTGAGGTATCCTCTATTCCAAAGTGACATGTTAGACAAAATTCTGATGGCGTTTTTCCGCCGAACGGATGTATTTCCATCACTCTGGGAGTAAACTTTCCTAATTCCTGGAGTTTGGCTCTGATAATTTTCTGTTTTTCGTCCAACGGCTCATTTTGAAGCTGCTCATTAAGGAGGGAAACCGCCAGAGAAACGCCCTGCAACTGATATTTTTTCCACTCCGGGTTATGCTCTCGGTAAGACACCACAAAAAAGGCTACGAAGAAGAGCGCCGAGCAAATTATCAAGACGCCGAAAAAAAAATTCCCCTGATTCTTCAATACAAAAATCCCCATAAAGTCAGAATCGACGCAATTCCAAGAACCCCGAAAAAGACGACGGAGGACGTTTTCCCATGGCCTAACAAAATAGGGTCAAGAGCCACGAGCAATAAACAAACGATGGGTATCACAATGCCGGCCAACTCTGGGGAAAGACTTCTCAACATCTGTTGGATTCCGACAAAAATCCAGGGGGCTTTAACATTTTCCACGGGGACACCGCCAGGATCCGCAGCCCCTTCCATGGGAGCGTCAACAAGAGCTGAAATGAGACAAATCAGGGCGCATGCGCAAACCAGAGCGATGAATTCCTTTAGCGCCAGATTGGGGAAGGTTTTTACTCTAATGATTTTTGTCATGCCGCGACTTTTGGTCTAAACGAGAGCATTGAAACGGTAAAACGAGGGGCTTTAGTCCTTGACTATGCGGAAACCCACCGTCCGATAATAGCCTCTTGGAACAGCCTTATGGACGTTTTTAATCCTTCTCGATGAGAGAGGAGCAGCCCATGATCCGCCTCTTATTATCTTTTCCTGGCCTAATGATGGGCCCAGAGGATTTTGTGACGGGCTCAAGGCATAGTAATCACGGCTGTACCAATCAGCGCACCACTCCCAAACATTTCCTTCTATTCCCGTGATGCCAAAAGCTCCCGGCGTGGCCAGGTACACTGGGGTGGATTGTTCCTGGGTAGGGAGAGAAATATCATCGGCCGGAGTTTTCTTTGATGTATACAAGGCCGCCTTTTCCCATTCCGCTGAGGTAGGCAGGCGCCCCCCAGCCCACAGGGCATAGTCTGAAGCTCCATACCATGAAACATGAGTTACCGGTCTATCAGCAAATCCCGGCTTTGGCTGAAAAAATCCATTCACCTTTGTGACAGGAGATGATGGATCGCCAATTCTGAGACTCGGTAAGCCATTACTGGAAATTTCTCCTTTTCTATTAAGAAATTTACAGAACTCAGCATTGGTGACTTCATATTTCGATACGTAAAATTCACCCAGATACACAGTATGTAAAGGCCGTTCATCGGGCCTTCCGGTTTCTTCAGGGCTCCCCATTTCGAAAGGTCCAGCCGGAATTAATATCATGCCGGTGTATTTGCCGATCCCTTCCGCCACATTGGCGGTCTCAATAGATAGATCGCGTCTTTGGGGAGACACTCTCTGATCAGGCAATGGCGGAATAGGGACAGCGGGACCGAATGGACAGGAAGGGAGCAAAGGGAAAGAAAATTCCCCTTCCTGGTATGTTGGAGCCATCATCAAAGAATTCTGGGCCCCAAAATCAGTGTGGTTAGCCGGCGATTGATCTTGCTCACCACTTCTCAAATCTGCCATTGTGAAGAGCGAACTCGAAAGGACAAGAAGCGCTACGATTATATTCAAAATGATTTTCATTGATTATTCGATGATTACGTTTTCTCCGATTCTATACATATTTTGTGTCAAGAACAACCCCATCGGATCCAGCAAGATCTATCTGAAGATTGAGCCCTCCTATCAAATGTGTAGAGCAACTCAGGCATGGATCAAAAGCCCTGATTAATCCTTCAATTCGATTGAGAGCGTCCTCTGTTATATTGTCGCCCTTAAGGAAGCGCCTTGCAACTTGCAGGATTCCTCTATTCATGGCGAGGTTATTATTACCGGTAGCTACTATCATGTTTGCCCATGTAATCAACCCCTGCTCATTGACGCGATAATGATGTACAAGGATCCCCCTTGGAGCTTCAACTACGCCGATACCCTCAAACTCGTTGTTTTTAGCGAAGGATCTTACGTGAGGACTCAGTATTTGAGGATCGCCAAGAAGGTGTTCCGTTGTTTCGAGGCAAAAAAGAATCTCGATCAACCGAGCGTAATGATTATAGAATGAACTCAATGCCGGGCCCCGCTCCAATCCTCTGAATTCGGCCCATTCCTGATCGGCTTGATGGGTTCCGCAACCATCGCAAACATTCATCCTTGCTGCCGGACCCGATTTGTAAATGCCTTCAGGATAACCTAATGGTTTGTAATAAGGTGATTTAAGATACGACCAGGATTCTGAATTTTCACCAAGATAGTCCATATAATCATCAGGAGCCACGTCATCCTGAATCCTGAATCCTTTAGAATCAATAAATCTCAATTTCCCCTCAACATGTTCAAGATTGTTCCGGTCATTTACAAGAGCCACGAAAAGTGTAGGGAAATTCGCAAATGTTCGAATTTCTTCCCTATACTTTTCAAGGTTTCCCTTGAACCAGTCCAAGGTCCGATGAATGATCTCGAAGCCTTGAGGAAGCAGCCCCATGATTGCGTCGCGAATTTGTTCATTCAAGGGACTGTTTACACCACCAGGCACTACCCAGGACGGGTGGATGCGTTTCCCGGCGCATAACTCGATGATTGTCTGACCAATTTTTCGTAAATGGATTCCATCCATTACTAGCGAGGGATGTTTTTGGGCCAGTCCCAGAACATTTCTGTTTTCGGGATCTGAATCGAATCCTAGAACCAGGTCCGGTCCTGAAAGATGGAAGAAACTCAACGCATGGGACTGTATAAACTGACCGCAATTTACAATACGCCGCAACTTCTTGGCTGGTTCAGGGATCCGAACCGCAAGGATTGAGTCGCAGGCTTTGGCGGAAGCTATTGAGTGGCTCACCGGACAAATACCACATATTCTTTCCACCAAAGAAGGCATTTCGTAGAACGGCCGACCTTCTACGAATTTCTCGAAGCCTCGGAACTGGGTAACATGAAACTTGGCGTCAGAAACGCTTCCTGAATCATCAAGAGTTATGGTTATTTTACCATGCCCTTCTACTCTGGTAATCGGTTTAATCTGCAGTGTTTGGGTCATGTCACGCTCTCCACGGTTATCAGGCTCCGAAACGTGTTTTTCCCTCAATAGCCGGTAAACGCCCATTGAGGAGATCAGTTAATGTCGATAATATCACGCCGGCCGGGGGTGGGCAGCCAGGCAGGAAATAATCCACCTTGACGTATTCGTGGACAGGTTTCGCGTATTCCAGTAATTTCGGTACGTTATCTAAGGGAATACATTTCCCCAAGGTGGCGTTTTCTACATAGGAGCGGGACAAGGTATCTTCCAAACTGAACTTGTTGCGCATTCCGGGAACATTAGCCGTGACGGCGCAGTCACCAAAGGAAACAAGAATTGCGCTTCTGGCCCGTAAAATGAAAATCTCTTCTCTGTCAGCCTCGGAACTTACAGCGCCCTCGATAAGAGCGACATCAATATTTTCCGGAATCACCTTAAAATCTACCAAAGGGCTGTACACAAGCTCAATTTTTTCCGAGAGTTCAACAAGTTTCTCATCAATGTCCAATAAGGACATGTGGCACCCCGAACAACCGTCCAACCATGCGGTTGCGAGTCTGAGTCGATTCATGTTTTTTCTTCTCCGCGCATCATCTTCAGATAAGGCAGAAACTGTCTCTTTTTAGTCATTTCAGAGATGGATTTTCCTTTTTCCGATAGAGCCCCAGTTGGGCATACTTGCACACATTTCCCGCATCCTGTGCATGTGCTCGATTCTCCCCATGGCTGGTTCAGGTCTGTAATAACTGTCGAAAGGTAACCCCGACTCATGACATCCCATGTGTGCGCCCCTTCTATTTCGTCGCAAACCCGCACGCACCTCTGGCACAGGACACAGCGATTATGATCCACGGAAAATCTGTCGTGGGAGGCGTCCACGACGTGTTTAGAGTGCAAATACTCATAATGGACATGGGTCATGCCCAATTCGATAGTTAGGGCCTGAAGATCGCAGTGACCGTTGGAAACGCAAACAGAACACACGTGATTTCGTTCAGCGAAGAGAAGTTCCAGGATTTTCCTTCTATAATCCATGACCCGTTCCGAGTTTGTGATCACTTCCATATCCTGGCGCGCAAGGGTTACACAGGCGGGGCTCAGTTTTGGAGAACCCGTTATCTCTACTATGCAGATTCTGCAAGCCCCACGTTCGGATAAGCCGTCAAGGTGACACAATGTTGGAATGGCGATCCCATTTTCGCGGGCCACGGTAAGGATGGTTTCGTCCTCCCGGGCGCTCACCATCTGGCCGTTGATGCTGAAGGTCAATACTCTTGCGGGCTGGACATCCGCAAGATCAGCGACTCTTTGCAAAAAAGCCGGGTATCTCATTGTGATTTCTCCATGTGACAGACTCCGGCAGGGCACACTTTATCCTCAATGTGCGCTTTGTATTCATCCATGAAATAACGCATGGAACTCAGAACCGGATTGGGCGCCGTCTGACCTAGGCCGCAAAGGCTTGTGCTTTTGACGAGGTCGCAAAGTTCTTCAAGCAAAGCTATATCTTCAGGTTTACCGTCGCCTTGTGTAATTCTTCTCAAAAGATTGTATATCTGCACTGTGCCGACACGACAGGGGACACACTTACCGCAGGATTCGCTCATGCAAAACTCAATAAAAAATTTGGCCACATCTACCATGCATGACGTTTCATCCATCACTATCAGTCCGCCGGACCCCATGATTGCCCCTACCTGAGCAAGGGATTCATAATCCATGCTCATGTCCAGGAATTGTGATGGGATGCACCCCCCAGAGGGCCCACCCGTCAGTATGGCTTTGAATTTTCTGCCACCAGTGATGCCTCCACCGATATCAAAAATAATCTCCCGTAAAGTCGTGCCCATCGGGGCCTCAATCAATCCGGTATTTTTTACTCTGCCGGCAAGAGCGAAAACCTTGGTGCCCTTGCTTTTGTCAACCCCGATGGAAGCGAACCACGAGCCGCCTTTTTGAATAATCGGAGGGACATTGGCGAATGTTTCAACATTGTTGATTAAAGTAGGGTAACCCCAGAGTCCAAGTTCGGCAGGGAAGGGTGGTTTTGGCCTGGGGCTTCCTCTGCGGCCTTCTATGCTTGCCATAAGAGCCGTTTCCTCACCGCAAACAAAGGCTCCGGCGCCCAGCCGGACATTCACTTCAAAACTGAAAGTCGTATTGAATATGTTGCGACCCAGCAGCCCGAGTCTTTCGGCTCTGGCTATGGCCGTCCTGATTCTTTTTACCGCCAGTGGATACTCAGCCCGGACGTAAACAAACCCATAATGGGCTCCGACGGCTAAACCAGCTATGGCCATACCTTCTAGAACCCTGTGAGGGTCACTTTCGAGAACGCTACGGTCCATGAAGGCGCCAGGATCACCTTCATCAGCGTTGCATACGACGAATTTGACATTGTTCTTGGTCTTGGAAACAGCAGTCCATTTAAGTCCGGTTGGGAAACCGGCTCCTCCTCGACCCCGAAGGCCACTCTTGGAAATTTGTTCAATAACCGCTGCGGGAGTCATCATCCTCAAAGAGTTGTATAGCGCTTCATAGCCACCTTCAGCTATGTAGTCCTCAATGCTCTCGGGATCTATTCGACCGCAATTCTCAAGTACGATCTTTTTTTGTCTGGCAAAAAAAGGCAGGTGGGCTGAACAATCCAAGCGGCTTACCGGTTCTCCCCCCAAGGCCTCAAGGATGTCTGATACGTCGGAGACTGCAACTTCCTGGTATGTTGCGCCATCGGGTTCGATGACCACCATGGGACCTGCGGTGCATAGGCCCAGGCATCCCACCCCCTTGACTAAAACCCAGCTTTCAAGTCCACGACGGGCAACTTCTTTTTCTAAGGCTTCCTTGACGAGTCCACTCTGGCAGGAAAGGCAACCCGCGGCGACACACACGTGGATACGATGTTTGAATCCCTGCCGTTTGTCCTTTTCTATTTTCGCAATGTCTTGTAATTCTTCAATCGTCATGATTAATGAGCCTCCTGATGCCTTCGAGCAAAGAGTCTGAAGACATCCTGCCGTGGACATCGCCGTCAAACACCACAGCCGGCGCAAGCCCGCATGATCCCATGCAACGGGCGGTCAAGAGAGAAAGTTTCCCATCGGGGGTCGTTTCACCCGGCTTTATCCCAATTTTCTTCTCTACTGTTTTTATCATGTTTGACGATCCCGCTATGTAGCAGGCTGTTCCGAGACAAACGACGCACGTATGCTCCCCAGGGGGCTTGAGCGTGAAAAAGTGGTAGAATGTCGCAACCCCATAGACCAGGCTTAGCGGCAGATGTAGAGACTCCGCCACATACTTCAGAGAGTCAGGGTCAAGAAAACCGAATGACTCCTGGACGGCGTGGAGTGTTTCGATCAAAGCGTCTGGTTGATGTCCATGCAACCTCATGGTTCTATTCACCAGTCGCCATCGCCGGTCTTCATTCAGTTTGGCGTGTTCCGTTTCTTGATGATCCATTTCAGGCCCTCTTTAAGGATTGATACGGGAAATGTTTCTGCCGATGAACTGACTGACGTTTCCTTTGTCCCCAGAATTTTCAACAGACATTATCGTTTCGAGGTGGGGGAAAAATTGCGCAAGGCCTTCTTCAGGAACCAGATAATCGGTACAGAACCCGGGACTCAAGTTCAAATGCCGATAATTGAAAGTTGCATAGATCAACAATCCGCCGGGCTTCAAACTTGATTTGATCCTCCCCATAAGGCCTTTTGAAAAGAAGTAAAATATTACGACCAGGTCATAGAAACCTGAACGCACCGGATAATAATCGAGGTCAGTCAAAACCGGCCCTATTGTCAGTTTTCGCTCCCTGATCTCTTTTTGGAGTCGTCCCAGGGCCTGAATGCTGGTATCCAACGCGTCAACCCAGTAACCACGTTCGGCCAGGAACACAGCATTAGAGCCCAGCCCGCAAGCCAAATCAAGGGCTCTGCCTGATTTTAGCAGATGCTGGGATTCAAGTAACAATTGATCGGGAGGAGGAATTTTTTCCATGGCGCCAGAGTAACGAGAATTCCACCTCTGCCGATCTGATTTCATTTAAAGCCCCTACTTGAGAAGCGTTTTAATTTGACCAATTTATTTGTGAATCAAAAACATTTACGAGTAATTACATCGACAAAAGTAATATAGTTCTTAGCCCTCCAGGAGACCCCGCTCTTTCTCCGTAAACCAGGATTCAGGGTTTTCAAAATACAGTTTCAGATCCTCCAACGCGCCGAAATGTCCTCTTTCTTCACTGATCATCACTTTAACGAATTCCGTTTCTATAGGGTCCGTCGCTTTAGCAAGCTGCTCCTCATAAAAACTTATTGCGCCCTGTTCCATCTCTATACCTATTGAAAGGGCCTCAATATCCGAATTGTCACCATCGACGCGGGAGCCTAATGATTCTATTCTTTTTCTGAACAATTTCCGGAGATCTTCATTTTCAACTTTGTGCCTTTTCCAGTCTGTATTCCATCCCTGGCCCTTTGAAAGGGTGTCAAAAATTTCCTTTACTCTTATTATATGAGCGCCTTCGTCAATCATGAGATTCCTGAATATGTCTTTTCCAAGCGGATTGACACAGTTTTCAGAAGCTTTTTTATAAAATTCCCGACCTTTCTTTTCCTTCTCGAGAGCGGCTGATAGCATTCCAAGAGCTGGGTTTTTGACTTCAGTCATTCTTTCCTCCTGTTAAATCTGTAGACGACCAAAATCGGCGCCTGACAGAAATTGAGGCGCCGGAATTGACACTTTTACAGGGCAAGTGGTTTTTCACGCCCCCGTAGTAGCTGTTGTGGGATATACGAAAGTTCTTGTAGCAAGTTCCCGATCTATCATGAACATACCACCACCTTGATCTCCCGCCAGTTTAAGCCTCTGAACCACATCATAGGCTGAAGACTCTTCTTCCACCTGTTCGTTGACAAACCATTGCAAAAACGTGACAGAGGCGTGGTCTTTTTCAGCCATGGCAAGGTCAACAAGATTGTTAATCAGAGATGTCACTTTCTGCTCATGCTTGTAAGCTTCTTCAAATACGTGCAACGGTGAGCCCCATTTGGTCGGCGGCCCATCAATTGCTGTAAGGGTCACATCTCCGCCGCGCTCATTGACAAAATCAAAAAACTTGATTGCATGTATAAGCTCTTCCTGAGCCTGACACCTCATCCAGTTGGCGAAACCGGGCAAATTGATTGAACTGAAATATGCCGCCATTGAAAGGTAAAGATAAGAAGAATAGGTCTCAGCATTAATCTGTTTATTGAATTCGTCCTGAATTTTTTCTTTGATCATGTATGGCGCCTTTCCCCTGTTTTATTTCTACAGACCTCTATCGGTCTCTATCAAACAGATGCGACGGGATTTGTAGAAATTCAGAAGGATCAAAACATGTAACCCAAGGGTTCCAGTCCTCAGGAAAGCTAATCGGTTTTTGACGCGTCTGGGCCGTGCGAACCGACCTTGCCGGAATAGATCAGATAATAGACTACGGGAACGATAACCAGAGAAAATATGGTTGACGCAAACGCTCCAAAGATGAACGACCATGCGAGCCCCGAAAAGACGGGGTCAAGAGTGATGACCCAAGCGCCGAAGATCGCGGCGCCGGCAGTTAGAAGAATGGGGGTAAACCTAACTGCTCCTGAGTCGATTATAGCTTCTTTGAGATCAACTCCCTGCCGTACCCTGACATGGATGAAATCAATCAAAATTATGGAATTTCGGACAACAATCCCCGCGAGAGCTATCATTCCTATCATTGCGGTGGCGGTAAAGAAAATAGAGTCCGTGTATTTTCCTATATGAGAAGCGAACAGGATGTTAAGTATGGCGAATCCCGGCAAAATGCCAATAAGCGTAAGTGGGATGGCGATCATTATAACGAGAGGCACGGAGAAAGACTCTGTCTGCTGCACGAGTAGAACATAGATCAATACCAATGCGACGAAAAACGCTATTCCCAGATCCCGGAATACATCAAGAGTTATTTTCCACTCTCCCTCACCCGCCCAATTTATTTCGTAACCTTTGGGAATGTTGAGTTGTTTTGTGGATGAAGTCAGTTCGAGGATAGCGTTGACCGGACTTAGACCCGCTGTGTCTCCAACTACATAGACTACTTGGTGCAAGTTTTTTCTAAATATGGTTTTATCCAGGGTTGTTTTCTCAATCGATCCAAGTTCCGCAAAAGGCGTCATTGAGCCATCGGAGCCTTTAAGTTTGATCGAGCCCATGTCCTGTATCCGGGACCTAAGCGCTTGGGGGAGGCGAAGATTTATCTCCAGGGGATTTCTCTCCTTGTTGGAATGGGCTATTGACGGAGATTCCCCACCCAAAAGGATTTTTGCGGACTGAGCGATCTGATCTTCAGTTAGACTGTGCTGACCGGCCTTTGTCCGATCAACCAAAAAATTGTATTGCGTTTGAGGGGCTGTAATTGAGTCATCTACATCAACGACATCAGTCGTTTCTTCCATGAGCTTTCTTACACGTTTGGCCAGAGCCGCAATTTCATCGTAGGACGCTTCGGGCGGCCCGTAAACCTCCGCTACCAGCGTTGAAAACACCGGAGGACCCGGTGGAACTTCCACCAGTTTTATGTTTGCGTTCCACTTGCGAGCAATTTCCTCTATTGCCGGTCTAATTCTCAACGCTATTGCGTGACTCTGGAATTGCCGATCCTCCTTGTCGATCAGATTTACCCTTATGTCCGCCAGATAGGGGCCATCTCGCAGATAATACTGGCGAACCATTCCGTTGAAATCCATAGGCGACGCGACCCCAACAAAGGTTTCAATGTCCCTAACCTCATTGACGGAAGCCAGGTATAGCTTAACATCCCGAGCTACCTTATCTGTTGATTCCAGCGTGGTTCCTTCCGGCATATCTACGAGGATAAGAAATTCGTTTTTGTTGTCAAAGGGCAGCATCTTCATTGGAACCAGGTTAAGTCCGACCAGGGCGACGGATCCTATGAACGCCAACCCGATCAGGCCCAAGAGATAATGGCTCTTCCTGCGGCTTTCCAGGAAAGGGATCACTATCGCCCGGTAAGTTTTGTAAATTGTTCCACTCTTGAAATCATAAGGTTCGGATTTACGGTCGTATTCTTTTCGTAAAGCGTGGTAGGTGGCCCACGGTGTTACAGTAAAGGCTACGGCCAGGGACATCATCATGGCTATCGGAACGTTTATGGCCATTGGCCTCATATATGGGCCCATCATTCCGGTGATAAAGAACAGGGGAAGAAACGACGCTATAACAGCCAGAGTGGCCAGGATTGTTGGAGGACGGACCTCATCCACGGCAAGGATAGTTGAATCTAACGGTGGATGGGTCTTCAGCTTAAAATGGCGATGAATGTTTTCAACGTCTACAATGGGATCATCCACGAGCAACCCGAGTGACAGGATCAGAGCGAAGAGGGTTACCCTGTTAATCGTATAACCGAACAGATAATTAGCGAGAAGTGTAACAGAGAGTGTCATCGGAACGGCAAGAGCCACGATCATGGCCTCTCGCCAGCCCAACATTATTGTCAGGAGCGCTATAATGCTTACAATCGCTATCAGTAAATGTTTGACCAGTTCATTTACCTTGTCATTGGCTGTTTTCCCATAATTGCGCGTGACTAGAAAGCGCATATCAGACGGGATTACATCTTTCTTTAGATCCTCGAACTTCCTTATGAGTCCATCGGCAACCTGAACGGCGTTAGTACCCTTGCGTTTGGCTACCGCAATCGTGACCTGATTGTAAGTTTTCCCTGGAATGGCCCCAGGCAAGTTACGAGTTTCAGGGTCCGCATGCGCCCCAGCCCCGAAAGTAAGGCTCGTATACGAAGTGACTTCCGCCGGCCCATCAATTATTTCAGCGACATCCCTGAAATAAACAGGTTTGCCCTGGTCTATTCCAATGACAAGGCTACTGA
Source organism: Desulfomonilaceae bacterium (assembly GCA_041662605.1). Lineage (NCBI taxonomy): Bacteria > Pseudomonadati > Thermodesulfobacteriota > Desulfomonilia > Desulfomonilales > Desulfomonilaceae > Desulfomonilaceae bacterium. The sequence continues at coordinate 32,285 of JBAZSD010000021.1, read as the reverse complement.
CTTCATCCGCGGATTTGATAAATGGACCGGCTTCGACAATAATTTCCCTGTCCAGTATGTCCATGGATCCGGCAAGCAAATTTACGTTTGCGCCTTTGAGGGAACGAACCAAGTCTAATGGAGCGACGTGCCTTGCAGACATCCTCTCCGGTTGGAGCAGGACTCTTATCTGTCTTTCCCGTCCCCCGACCACGTAGGTCTTTCCGGTGTCCGGAATGCTTTGCAGTCGATGTATTATCTCGTCAGCGACTCTTCTCAGTTCATAATCGGAATAGGCCGAACTGTATAAGGCAAAAGTGACTATAGGGACGTCATCTATCTCAACCGGCCGGATGACCCATCCTGTAACCCCGGGAGGCACGTCCGGGGTATACGCCATTATCTTGCTGTAAACCTTTAGAATGCTTTTTTCTCTCTCCTGACCGACATAGAAACGGGCAGTGACAACTGCCCCCCCTGGTCTGGATGAGGAATAAATGTATTCAACCCCATCAATTTCCCACAGTTTGCGTTCAAGGTTTATTGTTACAAGGTTTTCAATTTCATGAGCGGACGCGCCCGGGAAATTGATCATGACATCAATAACCGGCACCACGATTTGCGGGTCTTCTTCGCGGGGAGTCACTATAAGCGCTGCCGCGCCAGCCAGGAGTGACCCAATTATGAAAATTATCGGCAGCTTTGAAGTGAGAAACTCTTCAACTACCCGAGCCGTAATTCCCAGGTTATATTTTTGTGACAGGCTCATCGCGTCTCTTATAGAACGCAGAAAAAAAGAAATGTTAGGGAGTTATGAAAAAGAAGCGCCAAAGTCATGAATGAAGCGCAAATAATGGTTTCAGCTTATCACCGGAGCCAAATACCGTCAACAAAACTAACAATTTCAACGCTGAGGGGAGAATTTTCTGGATAGCTTCAGGGAATTGTTGTTAAATGAAGTGAGCCTGCTGGAATTGTCACGGACGCTTTTTTTGAAGCCTCCCGGGCATAACGTTGTTGACAAAAGCAGTCCTCATCTGGTAACCAAAGTAACTCTAGTGAAGAACATACAAACAACCTGGACGCTAGTCGGAGATGGCCTTCAATTAGGCGCGTCGATTGTTTTTGCTATCCTGATCGGGGCTGCTCTGGGATACTGGTTGGATGGAAAGTTCGGCACATTTCCATATTTAAGTATTATATTTTTTCTTCTTGGAATAGCGGCTGCGAGCCGAAATGTCTGGATTGAGGTTCGAAAACAACTTCGAACCCAACATTCGGGGCGGACGAATGGACTTTCAAAAAATCCCTAAGATCTGGTTTCTCCTGTCAGGGATTGTTTTTTTTGCAGGTTTTATCGCCTGTTTTGCGTTCGCGCCTATGAGATTCACTCTGGGATATGCCGCAGGCGGCAGTCTGGTTTTACTGAACGCATGGCTTTCAGCTCGCCGGATCAAGAAGTCGGATTTTCTTAACAAGGGTCGCGCTATGGTTACAATGATGGGCGGCTTCTATTTAAGACTTGTTTTACTGGCGGTCTGCCTTTTTTGTCTGATAAAATTTGAAAAAGTAGATCCGGTCGGACTTATCACCGGGCTGTCTGTAGTCCCGGCCGGACTTTTTATAATGTTGACGCTAATCTATATATCGAATAGGAGGCCGAAGGAGGTCTAATAAATGTCAGCTAGCATTCACCCGCCTGTGTTTACTGACGCCGTCGCAAATCCTTTATTGCATTCGATGGGGCATTTTTTTGAGAGTCAGGGAGTTACTCACGCCGATATCAACAACGTTCTGAACACCTGGCTTGTTATGATTATCCTCGTGGTAGCCGCTGTCCTTGTGAAGAACAAACTTGAGATGATTCCGAGAGGCGGCCAGAATTTCTGGGAGGTTATCGTATCGACCCTCGAAGACATAGTCGTTCAGACCATGGGCGAACATGGAAGACACTATTTTCCTTTAATAGCGTCTTTAGCTCTGTTCATTTTAACGTGTAACCTGATCGGAATAATTCCATGGTTCCAATCTTCTACCAATAATCTCAACACGACGCTGGCATTGGCGCTTGTTGCGTTTTTTACGACTCATTATGTTGGGATCAAGGCGCACGGAACCCATTACATCAAACATTTTCTTGGACCCGTACCGTGGTTGATTCCATTGATGCTTCCAATCGAACTGATTGGGCATTTCAGCCGGATCCTCTCACTGAGCTTCCGACTTTTTGGAAACATAATGGGCGAGGATCTAGCCATTATAATTCTAACGATGCTTGTGCCTTATCTGGTTCCTTTGCCAATGATGTTTTTGCAAGTGTTCACTTCTTTCATTCAGACTCTCGTGTTCATCATGCTGACCATGATGTACATAACCGGATCTCTGGAAGAAGCTCACTGATATTCCAACAACATGGGAGGTTTTTATTTGATGAGAAAAGTATTTATCGCTGGTTTGATGACAATCGCCCTTAGTCTCTGCGCCGGTTTGGCCTTCGCCGCCGGTGAAATCACCGCAGCGGCCGCAGGCATAATTCAGTGGACAGTTCTTGGCGCCGGTTTGGCGATCGGTCTTGGCGCTATTGGTAGTGGAATCGGTATGGGCACCGCCATCGGTGGAGCCTGCGAAGGCACCTCCAGGAACCCTGAAGCCGGTGGCCGTATTCTGACCACCATGATCATCGGCTTGGCCATGATCGAATCTCTGACCATTTACGCGCTTGTCGTTGCGCTGATTCTTCTTTTCGGTAATCCTTACGTCAAATTCCTTGGCGTTTAAGTTCATCTTGGGGGCCACTTTGAGGGCCCCCTTTATCCTACCCTGAATCTTCCAGGACCCAAGATATTCTGTTTTATAATTTCACATGTTTCTATATCTCATAGTTTGGGGTATTTGTGTTTGCGGTATCCATCGGGGAAAGCGGTATGACAAGCAAGGTTAAATTATGCGGAGTTTGCGGCGGTGTGATGAGAAAATCGTCTCGGAGAATACTTTCCGCTCCCGCAGGCGTAGTTATTATTTTGCTTGGCCTGTGTCTGATGGCCGGTTACGGTTTCTTTACCAACTTTTATCAGGCTCCGTGGTTTATGAGGTTCGCTTTACCTGCGCTTTATTACATCGGTTCAATTTTCATCGCCGTTGGGATAGTTTTTTTCTTCATACGCGAGAATGTATGGCGTTGTGTGGACTGCAAGGAGATGCTGAAGCGTTAGCAAACGCATCTCGGATGTGTCGGATTATTCATTCGGCGCCCTGAATATTAGAGTTCCAAACTTCGATTCCTCCAAACACTCTCCCAAAAAACAGTTGCGCAATTATCCATTTTTAGGTAATCTACCAATTTCACATTAACCCTCCTTGCCCTTTACAGGGCTTGATAGCCGAAAGGAGCTACTATGAGACGGTACGAGGCATTAATAGTCCTCGATCCCGACATGCCGGATGATGACGTGAAAGCGCTAAATGAGCGTTTGAGCGTTATAATAAAGGATCACGCCGGGGAAATCATCAAGATCGAGGACTGGGGGACCAGGAAGCTAGCTTATCTGGTCCGAAAAAAAGATAAAGGACGATACATCCTTTTCGATTTCGTCAGTGGGCCTCAACTCATCAACGAGTTGGAACGGCAGTTCAAGATCACTGAAGACGTCATGAAATACCTGACTGTTAAACTGGATGATGAAGTTGATCTCGAGGCTTTTAAGGCCAAAGCCGAGAAAGAAGCCGTAGTCACTGAGGCGAGCCCGGAAGCGCCGACAGAAGAAGCGAAATCCGAGACGGCCGAAGCCCTGACAGATGTGATGGTTCAAGAAACAGAAGTAACCGAGGTATTGCCGCAGCCGTCAGAGGAATTGGTAGCTGAAGAGCCCGCATCTACTGAGAATATCGCGTCTAGCGAAAGCCCGACCAAGGAGGAGGGACTATGAATAACAGACCACAGAAACGTCGCCCCTTCCCAAGGAGTAAGGTTTGCAGGTTCTGCGCTGATTCCGGATTGCGAATGGACTACAAGGATCCAAGCCTTCTGAGGATTTTTGTTACCGAGCGCGGGAAGATAGTCCCAAGAAGAATTTCCGGGAATTGCGCTAAACATCAGAGACAGTTGACTACCGCTATCAAGAGAGCAAGAAACATAGCGCTTCTGCCCTTCACCGTGCCCAGACGCTAGTTTCTGTAACGGAGTATGAGCCATGAATGTAATATTACTTGATCATATTGAAGACTTGGGTTTGGTCGGCCAGACTGTAAAAGTGAAGGACGGCTACGCCCGGAATTATCTTTTGCCGAAAAAACTGGCTTGTTTGGCCACAGACAAGAATCTCAACTTCTACAAGGGACTAATCGAGGCAAAACAGAAAAAGCTCGCTAAAGCCAGAGGCGCTGCAGAAACTCAGGCGGAGGGCATTTCCTCTGTTGTCCTGACTTTTGTCCGAAAATCCAGAGACCAGGACGCTCGTTTGTTTGGTTCAGTAACTAACGCGGACGTCGCAGAAGCTCTTGCCCAGCAAGGCTATGAGTTCGACAGAAGGAAAATCTCGTTGTCCGAACCTATAAAGCGTATAGGTGAGTACTCCGCTTCTGTTAGATTACATCCGGAAGTCATAGCCACACTTAAGGTAGTGGTTACCCCAGAGGGCTCATCGAAGGATGGCGCAGGACAGTAACGCGCATATGAAGACTCCCCCCCAGTTTCTCGAAGGCGAACGCGCCATACTGGGGGGATTACTTATCGATAATGACGCCGTCCCCAAGGTTCTAGCTACACTCTCTCCTGAAGATTTCTACAGAGAAGCTCACCGCAACATCTTCTACGCAATTGTTGACCTGTTCAACAAAAACGAACCGGTTGATCTCATAACACTCACATCCGGACTAAAAGAAAAGGGTGTTTTCGAGAATGTCGGTGGCGCCTTATTTTTAATGGAGCTGATCGATGCAGTACCAAGCGCTGCAAACATTATTCATTACGCCAAAGTCGTCAAAGAAAAGTCCATCCTCCGGCAACTCATATCAGCGTCTACCGAAATATCGACCAGATGCTACGATGAACAGCAGGATGTGGATGAATTTCTCGATGAAGCTGAACAGATTCTGTTCAGAGTCGGGGAATCCAGGATAGGGACTGGCTTCTACCACATCCAGGACCTCATGAAGACGAGTTTCCAAACGATTGAAAGTCTGTATGAGAGGAAAGAAAATATTACCGGTGTCTCTTCCGGTTTTCGTGATCTGGACTCGATGACAGCAGGTTTTCAAAACTCTGATCTTATTATTGTCGCAGGTCGGCCCTCAATGGGAAAGACTTCGTTGGCGCTGAACATCGCAATGAACGCCGCGACAGACGCCGCTAAGCCAACCGCAATTTTTTCCCTGGAAATGAGTAAGGAGCAAATAGCCCTAAGGATACTTTGCTCCAAGGCCAAAGTGAATCTGAAGAGCTTACGAACCGGGTTCCTTACCCCGGAAGACTGGGCGAGACTCACTCTGGCTGTGGGCAGTATCTCGGATTCTCCCCTGTATGTTGATGACACCCCAGCCATCAGCACGTTAGAGATCCGGGCAAAAGCTCGTCGTCTTAAAAAAGAGAAAGATCTGGGGCTGATTATCGTAGATTATCTGCAACTAATGAAAGGACCGGCAAGAGCTGATTCCAGAGAAAAAGAAATCTCCGACATATCCAGGTCTTTGAAGGCGTTGGCCAAGGAGCTTAACATTCCGATCATCGCCTTATCCCAGTTAAACAGGAAAGTCGAGGAAAGACCTAACAAAAGACCTCAGCTTGCTGATTTACGGGAATCCGGCGCAATCGAACAGGACGCTGACGTTATTATCTTCATTTATCGGGATGAGGTGTACAACAAGAGTGAAGATAACCCCAAAAAGGGTGAAGCCGAGATCATTATCGGAAAGCAGCGTAACGGTCCAATCGGCATGGTGACGGCATTTTTCGACGCCAAGTATTCGACCTTCCGGCCTTATTCCCAGCGGGAAGATTTTGTGGCCGACGACTCGGCAATACTCTCGAACCTCTAAAAAATCCCAAATCGCTTTCCGAATAAATGGGCCTTCCAGGTTGTGGTTCACCATCTAACCCTCTTAATAAGGGCTTGTTCGTGAAATACCCGCCTGGACACCAACAATAAGATTGTGTGATTGACTCGGAAGGACAGTTGTGATTCTCTCCTATCAAGAAGCTTTCCTAAAAAAGCAAGGATTGGACGTGACGCAAGACCAATCACAGCAATTGACTGAAGAGCAATTTGGACTCTTTAGAACCGTCTGCAGGGAGCGACGTATCAAAGTTACTCCCCAGCGAATGGAGATTTTTCGCGTAGTAATTGGCGCTCATGATCATCCTTCCGCCGACGATGTTTACAACCGTGTCAAGGATCGCCTGCCTGTCATTTCCCTGGATACCGTTTATAGGACTCTCGCTACTTTTGAAAGCGGTAGAATAATTTCGAGAGTATCATTCTGCGAAGATAAAACACGGTTCGATCCAAATCTCAAACCTCATCACCACTTGTTCTGCACCGTTTGTAAAAGCCTCACAGATTTTTATTGGCCTGGTTTTGATAATGCCGGTCTTCCCCCTGAAATTTCAAAATGGGGATGTCCCGAAACGAGACACGTCCAGATACGGGGAATATGCTCGCATTGTTCCAGAGAAAAGAACAAGAGATAGGTTGTTTCAACGTCCGGCGCCCAAACCCCGGTCGTCCGATATTCAGATCGACCATAACTTACTATAACCCTTTACTTAGGCTGATCTCTGCACGTTTTGATTTTTTTGGAATAAGATCTCGATGATTGGGCTTGACGCTCAATTTCCCATGAGATAACTTGTAGCCATGATAATGATTACTACATAGGATAATCTACGATCTGGGGGGAAGACAAGAATACTCAACAAGAAAGGAGGAGATTTAGCCGGAACAAAAAAAACGACCCTTACTACAGCTTTTGGCGGTCCTGAATCCATCCCTTCTCCGCCAAACCTGATTTTCCGGTGGAACCCCTAGCGGCAATGTCCCGGGGGGTTATTGCAAAACTACCGCGGGATAACAGCCGGGGATGATCCAGAATAGTTAATTCCCCCATGTTTAGGCTACCATATGTTCGCTATTGAAAAGGAGGAACAAATCGATGAAAACATGGTCCACGAAAATTTCCTTTGTAACCTGGATGATTGTCTGCTCACTCTTTATGGCTTCAGTTCTGGCCTACGCCGAGTCGACCATGAAGCCGCAAAGCTATTTACCGGTGGTAATTACTGAACCGTTCAACACGATCATGACTCGAATGACAGCCGCCAAACCTGAGATCATGAAACGACAGTTGGACCTCCTCAACACCCGCTATGATCTTAAAAACAGCCCCTCAAAGTCTATTTCGATGTCCCGTGGAAAGCCGATTCAAGAGGGCGTTAGGGTTAAACTGCCTCAAGGCGTGACCTGGGAAAAGCTTGCCAACATGACTCCTGAAGAAATCCGTGATAAAGACATCTTTCCTGCCGGCTTTTTCCCACTTCCTCATCCAAACCAACCCGAAGGCGGAATGTTATTTCCCAAGATTCTTATCGAGGAGATCAAGAAACAGGAAGGCAGGGACTTAACCCGCTTTGACCTGGATTTCGACATTCCAGAGCAATTCATGCCGGAATTACCTCCTGCCATCTACTTGACTACACGCCCAGATCTAGGGGATGTATCCCAAGGTAAAGTAGTAACGATAGAAAACTACTTTGAACTGTTCAACGGCATTCTCAACCCGAAACAGCTTGAAGGTCTTCGCCTTCTAGTAACCCCTTTTCCCCAGCAGCAGTTCAACCAGACGGACGACCGCCGTTCAGAGCGTCCCAGTCGTGGGGTGACGTGTTTTGACTGCCATATCAACGGTCATACAAACGGCGCTACGCATCTTGTTGGAGACATGCGACCGCAAGAGTATCGCCACCGACTTGATACTCCTAGCCTCCGGGGCGTCAATATTCAGCGGTTGTTCGGATCTCAAAGGGCGTTGAAGAGCATTGAAGACTTTACGGAATTTGAGCAGCGTGCCGCCTATTTTGATGGAGATCCAGTGATAGCGACGAAAAAGGGCGTAAATATTCTGGAACGAGGCAGCCAGGTTCACTTCATGGCGGAAGTTCAAGAAATAATGGATTTTCCACCGGCTCCAAAACTTGATATCTATGGAAAACTTGATCCGAAAAAGTCAACTGAATCAGAACTGCGTGGACAGGAGCTATTTTTCGGAAAAGCCAAATGCGCTGTTTGTCACCCAGCGCCTTATTATACCGACAATCTAATGCATAATTTAAAAACCGAGCGCTTTTACAAACCGCGAATGATCAACGGGAGAATGGCTTCTGCCGATGGTCCCATAAAGACATTTCCTCTCAGGGGTATCAAGGAATCACCACCGTATCTACACGACGGGCGCTTACTCACTTTGGAGGACACAGTAGAATTTTTCAACATGATTCAGCAACTTAATCTGACGTCCCAGGAGAAGGCAGACTTGGTAGAGTTCATGCGTGCCCTCTGATTATCGTAATGGAAAGACTTTGGGGTATATGAACCCAATCACTTTGTAATTTGACGGGCTGGAAGGAAGACTAATAAGGGGGTGATGCATTTATGAACGGGGATAAATTTTTTTCAGACGCCTATAGAAAGGCATCAGAGAGGAGTTTCGTGAATGAGTGAACCGACCCCCAAGCCCAGTCCTGATTCAGTAGGTAAGGTGTGGAAAGATTGGAAAGTAAAGGATTGATGACGAGACTCTTGAAAAAAGTGATTTGTTTGCAGGAAACGGGGACAATTGGGCCGGAAACATTATACCCCCACTATCTGAAGCTGATCCTTGTGCCTTGGAAAACATCCCTTAAATTTATGTCAGTGAGTATGAGGGGATATGATATGAATGTTAACTGAAGAGATCTGATTGTTCTATAGACCCACAGGAGGTAATGATGCTGGCGGTCATTTTCTTGTTAGCGTCACTCATTGGTTTTGCCGTTCACCTATTCCTGGGAAGGGAACCCCGTACAAGAGCCAGAACCGTTGAACTCCTCCTTCTGTATCTGCTCGTTATAAACATCGGCGTTGGCCTTCTATTGGCGTGGTACGGACACACATTTATGGCCGATGAGATAGCCCGCAAGATCGGTTGGCAGCCTGGAAGCCCCTTTCAGTTTGAGGTAGCTCTTGCCGACCTGAGCTGGGGAGTTTGCGGTGTGCTCTGTATTTGGTTAAGACAGGGGTTTTGGACGGCGACAGGCATAGGCAGCGCAGTCTTTCTGCTAGGATGCGCTTTCGGGCATCTATGGGACATTAGTACACACGGGAACCTGGCAGTATACAATGCTGGGCCAGTTCTTTGGATAGGCGATCTGGCTGTTCCCATTGCAATACTGGTCCTGCTGTTCCTGCGTTACAGGTTTGGGGAGAGAGACGATCCTGAGAGTGATCCTCGACGCAGAGTGGCTCCCAGCGCTGGAGGAGCTTCATAAGGTTATGGACAAGCATTCTGTTCTCCGTTAGAAAAATGATGTTTGATCTATCCCCAAAAAACAAGTTATTCCTTGAATACCTGAGAGAGTTGTTCCACCAAGCGGGGAAAAGAGCCTACTTTGCCATCGCGGTTTTGATCGGTATGGGGCTCACACAGGGGATCGGACTGCTGATGCTGATCCCATTCCTGCAATTGATCGGAATCGGCGATTCCGCTCCTGAAGGTATTGTCGCTATAATCGGCAAGATATGGCGCTTCACAGGTCTTCCACTCAGCTTGACTATGGTGTTGGCCATGTATGTCATCATCGTCTCCTTATACGCCGTGATACAAAGATGGTCCACCATACTCAATTCAAAGCTGGCTCATGCATTCACTCGCAAGCTCCGTGATGATCTGTTTAGATCCATGGCGCGGGTTCAATGGCTCCGTTTCATTCAAATAAGAGGATCGGACATCAATCATGTTATGACATCAAATCTCGCGACCATAGATAACGGAACGTACGGGCTTTTTGCGCTGATCAGCTCGGTATTCGTTGTTTTTGTGCATATTGGCCTAGCCATGATGTTGTCTTTTCCTCTCACTTGCGTGGCGATTGTCAGTTCTGGATTATTGATTCTGGTTCTCAGGCCGCTCAACCGCAGGTCTTATGAGCTTGGTGAGGAATGGCGTCAGACCATGGCCTCCTTATTTGGCGTTTTAATGGACCATCTGTCTGGAATGAAGGTTGCCAAGAGTTTTGGAGCGGAAGATAGGCACATTCGGAGTTTCTGCGCATTGAGCGGAAAGCTTGAGCAACAGGCCAATCGGTTTGCAGGGATTCTCTCTTCTACTGGGATGTATTACGAAATTGGTGGAGTCGTTGTAGTGAGCGTATTTTTTCTTGTGGGAGTTCAAATACTTCAAATCCCGGTGTCCAGACTCCTGATCATGCTTTTCCTCTTTGCCAGCCTTGTGCCCATGTTCTCGTGGATGCAGCGGACATGGCAAGGGACGCTGAATATGTTGCCAGCGTACAAAGCGGCGCTGGACATGGCCAACACGTTTCATGCAGCCGAGGAACCGCAGATATACGGTCCTGTGAACCCGATAGAACTCGAAAACGCCGTAGAGTTTCGAGACGTATCTTTTAAATATGACAAGGAAGACGGAAACTTTGTTCTTGACCATATTGATCTGTTTATTCAAGCCCGAGAGACGACGGTCATTCTTGGGCCGTCTGGTGGTGGCAAGAGCACGTTTGCGGACCTGCTGATCGGCTTGTTGACTCCCGATATTGGTCAGGTCCTTATCGACGGCAAGCCACTTGAGGGCAGCGTTTTGCATTCCTGGCGCAAATCGGTAGGCTATGTTCCTCAGGAGAGCCTGTTGTTCCATGAGACGTTGAAGGAGAACATGCGATGGGCCTCGCCCGAGAGTTCAGAAGAAGATATCTGGAACGCTCTGACAATGGCCTCGGCAGCAGACTTTGTCAAAGCATTCCCCGAGGGGCTTATGACAATCGTGGGGGATCGCGGGGTGAGGCTCTCCGGAGGGCAGCGGCAGAGAATCTCTCTGGCAAGAGCGCTATTGCGCAAGCCCACTTTGCTTCTGCTGGACGAAGCGACTAGCAATCTGGACGCAAAAAATGAGCAACGGATCATCCAGGCCATGCAAGACTTACGGGGAAAGATGACAGTGGTATTCATCTCACACCGGAAGTCGGTAGTAGAATGCTCGGATAGGGTCGTGGTAATCGAAGGAGGCCGCGGCCTGGAGCAACCGGAATACTACTAGAGCAAAGCTTGTCAGATAATTTGCGCCCCCGTGATTGTTCAAGGGGCGAGCTGTGAAAAGCACGCCACCTTGAGCACTGATACTGTCAAACTCTAACACCTGTCCCGGCACAGTTGACGAGCAGCTTCAGCGGCAGCCAAACAAACTGGCAACGCATCCCCCGCATTAGCGTAACACCATGCTTCTGCGTTTTTAGCGGCTACGTCGCAGGCTAGGTTGCAAAAATCCTTGAGAATATCCGTTGGTTGAAAATGAGTTTTTTCATCAAAGGGAGGAAGACTTGGGTCGCCAACTATGTGATCACCGATTCTCAGCGCCCCGCTTGCCCGCAGTCCTTTGGTGATGGTCTTCTGATCTTCCTCAGAAAGAGCATCCCATTGTTGCCGATTGATTTTGACGTCTGCCATTGCATTTTCCTTTTTAGGTGTTGGACTGAGCCAACTGTGTTGGATGCCAAGCAATTTTGATGAAGAATTTGAATCTTAGTTGCGCCATTTTGCCTCGCAACGGCAAGGCAATAGCGGGTTCAAGGTTCACAGCCTGAAGCCAGAGATGCTCCCAAGGCGATCAAATGCTTCGTTTCTTGATCAAGAGAGCCTTCGTTTTCTCAGGTATGAGGTTGAAGACCCCGCTGGAGATAACAACATCAAATGTTTGGTCACTTTGCAACAGTTACCACATTGTAATCATGCTTGGATTCCATGTCTTGTTAAGCTCTTACTAGCCATAACGATCAATGGGATGGATATTATCTGTATCGCGACTGAGAAAATGATGAGCGCATTCAAAGACGTGTCGTAGAGCACACCCATCAAAGCGCTGCCGGCGAACCAGAATAAACCGTAGCAGGTATTAAACAACCCATATGCAAATCCCAATCTATTTGTAGGGACAAGGTCGGCGATAGCCGCTCGAATAATCGATTCCTGCGCTCCCATGCCCACGCCCCATAGAGCCATTCCAGCTAGAGCCCAGTAGAACCCCCCGAGGAAAACCAGGGGAGCGAACAGCGCCGAAAGGATTACGGAAAACACTAGGACCGAAAAACCAAGCCTATCGAAAAGACGACCGAAAACTAGTGCGGCTAATGCGTCAACCCCCATTGCTATGGCGTAGAAAAGGGGAATCCATTCTTCAGGGACCGACGCGACCTTTTTAAAGTGATAAGCCACGAGAGGAAAATCCGCAAATCCTGCCGCAATACAACCAATTGCCACGATGTATATCCAAAATGCTTTTGGAAATCCCTTAGTTTCAATCTGGACGGTAGCTGAAGCCAAGTCCTGAGGCCTTGGATAAAGCCGCGACGCTGTAAATAAAACAGTAAGAGCGATCAGGGCCGGAATCAGAAGAAAAGCAAATCCCGTCTGATACGTTCCTTTAAAACTAAAGACTGCAGCAACTACCAGTGGCCCCAGAATAGCGCCAATCTGATCTAACGCCTCATGTAACCCGAATCCCCATCCACGCCCGATCTGATCTGAAGCGCAGGCAAGCATAACGTCGCGGGCTGGTGTCCTTATTGCTTTACCCATTCTTTCGACTACCATGAGAATAGCGGCGATTTCCCAATGACCGGCAAGGGCCAGGAGAGGAACTGCGAGTAAATTCATTGCATAGCCCAGGAACACAATGGTCCAATACCTTTGTGACTTGTCGGCCCAATATCCTGAAGCAAGGCGTAAAGCGTATCCGACAAATTCACCAAGACCGGCGACAATGCCTACTACTGTCCCACTTGCTCCCAATACCGCTAAAAACGGACCGGTGACGCTTCGGGCCCCCTCGTATGTCATGTCTGAAAACAAACTCACGATGCCGACCAAGACCACAAATTTGGTCGCTGTTAACTTTGAAAGATCACAGGCTTCTCTAATATTGTTGAAGTGATTTTTCACGGAGAAATTCCTATTGTATAATAAACCTTGAACCCTCTTCAGGTTCAGTTCCTGTACCTGGCTATGAACTTAAATTTTATCAGATGATCTCATTTTACAACCAGCACAGGACATGGAGTAAGGCGCACTAATGCCTGGCAGGTACCGCCCATCACTCTATCATAGAGAGCGGAATGTCCCATGAAACCTATCACAAGCAGGTCGTACTGATTTTGAGAAACGAATTCTACGATGGTTTTTACCTCGTGTCCCATCATTACAAAAGGTTTTAGGGTTACCCCCTGGTCTTTTGCCATCGATTGGGCCTTCTCTATCACTGAAGCGTAGACGGTATCCGCAGCCTCTTTTCCGGCTATAACCTCATCTATTGTCCCTGGGTAGCGTGGAACCTCCTCCACGGATATAGTGTGGACTTCAGTTCCAGCAAGTATCGCCAATAACATCGCCTCGCCCAACGCTTTGAACGATCCTTTGGACCCATCGAGCCCGACCAGTATTTTTTTCAGCATGGTTGTCATCCTTTCTCACTCATGGAAATTTCTATTGCAGGCTTACAGACTGTTTTTACTGAAGCGGTTAAGTTCATGTCCCGTTCTTTGGGCTGAAAAAACCACTGCGCAATCAAAGTAGGGACGACGGCGCTACCGATAACTACAGTGACAAGGATCGTATATTGGTCCTGCGTAATAATGCCCCGCGTGTAACCAAACAGCGCCGAAATACTGCCGAAAGTCAATCCGGTGCTCATGAGCAGCGTGGTATACATTCCTGTCCTACCGGTCAAGTTGAAAACCCTGGTTAGAGGATAGACACCAATAAATTTCGTCACCATTTTCACAAGAAGCAAAACCACTATCAGACCAAAGCCCATATATATTGCGGGAAGAGAAACTATGGTCCCCGCCTTGAGAAAATAGAACGGCGTTAAAAGGGCAAAAGTAGCGGTTCGAAGGTGCCTTACCATTTCACGATTTTCTTTAAAAATATTTGCGACCACCAGTCCCAACAAATACGCGGGGAGTACCGCCTCGCTATTTGCTCGTGTAGCTAACCAACCAAGGCCAAACAGCAATACAAATATAAGCTTTATTCCAGGCTCACTGACATGGTTATTGAAAATTTTCAGGAACCAGCGGATGAACCACGGAGTAACAAACATAACCACGGCCGTTACAACGGCGAAAACGATCAACCAATAGTTGTAATTAGCGAATATCGCCCCAAGAGCCACCACCGTACCCAAATCATTTACGAAGCAAGCGGCAAGAATCAGCTTGCCCAATTCAGTTTCGTTGAATCCCGTCTCTACCATGACTGCGTAGACAACTGCTACTGACGTAGTAGACAGCGCAATCCCGCAAATCATGGAAGCCTGCAAGGCCCAATGGGCCACATAATAGGCGTATGCCATGGTCCCCAGGAAGGGAAGGAAAAAAGCTATCAGCCCGATGCTGAGGGCTTCCTTTCCATATTTTCGGAGAACATCCGGTTCAATCTCCGCGCCTGCCAGAAACCTCAACAGTATCGCCCCAAACCCGGCTAGAAAACTTATCCATTCCGAATGTGGGTCCAATCCAAGAAAGTTACCCCCCACAACCCCGACACAAATTTCTACAAGCGCCACAGAGATTGCGGTCCGAATTGAAATAATACTGGCTACGAGCGCTAAACCTATCCAAATTGTAGCCACATACCAAGCGTTTTCCATAAAAGCCTCCAATAACTGTTGCAGCAAACAACCTGTATTGCGGGGGGAAATAAAAAACCCACCGGACGGTGGGTTATATATTAGTCGATCTCCCACCGTGCAGTTTACACGGTAGGAGTTATCAGCCTTTTGGCATTTGTAGGGGGAACTCCATCCCCAGTTACTTTAACTGAAGAAAAATTACTAAGCGCAAGCGCAAAAGTCAATCTCATTTACGCGAGAAAAGTGGCTTGGTCAACACAAAGGAGTGGTTTGCGCTGCCCTTTTTGATTTGTCGCCTTTGTTGTATCCAATTGTGATTTTAATGATCTTGTGATACTAGTCATGTATTGACTAATCAATACCAATCTAATTTGAGATGGGAACGGACTTCGCAACCCGGCTGAATATCCTAGTCCGGACGCACTATTGGGCGGCCCGATCTAGGGATATGATACGTGCCGCCACAAAGCTGGCGAGAGAATCAGATCGATTTGGAGGCTACGCAAAAGTCAACGTTACGGTCGTTTGGTTAAACTGGAACGCGAAAACCTTATGAGTCACATTTGCTTGAGCCCCCAAATCCTCGTATAGAAAAGGAGAATATGGTATGAACAGAAGACTAGTCTTTATTTTTACGTTAGTAAACCTTCTCTTGGGCATCTGGATTGCTGGATGTCTTGAGAAATGTCTAGCGGAAGACAGATTGATGGTATTCGCTGGTGCCGCAAGCAAGCCGCCTACGGAAGACGCGGCAAAAGCATTTGAGGCCAAAACCGGCGTTAAGGTTGATGTGATCTTCGGCGGATCGGGTTTTGTTCTTTCCCAAATGATGCTGGGCAAGAAAGGGGACCTCTATTTTCCCGGCTCCTCGGATTACATGGAGGTGGCCAAGAAGAAGGACATGGTTTTTCCTGAAACAGAGAAGAATGTTGTGTATCTCGTTCCGGCAATTAATGTCCAGAAAGGAAACCCCAAGAACGTCAAAACTCTCAAAGACCTCACACGACCCGATCTCAAGGTGGCCATAGCCAACCCTGAAGGGGTGTGCGTAGGAGCCTATGCCGTTGAACTCGTCGAAGCGCTCTTCACGTCCCAAGAGAAAGAGGCTTTCAGAAAAAATCTCATTAACTACACAGAGAGCTGTGAGAAGACCGCTACAGCAATCTCGTTGAAAGCAGCCGACGCCGTCATTGGTTGGAGAGTTTTTCACTATTGGGATCCAGGGCGGATCGAGACAATCCCGCTCGACAAGACCCAAGTAATTCGGATTGGATATATTCCTATTGCAATATCGAAGTTCACCTCGAACCGGCCACTTGCTCAGAAATTTATCGATTTTCTGTTGTCAGAGGATGGCAAGAAAATCTTTCAGAAATACCATTACTTCATGAGCGCCGAGGAGGCCACTGCGTGGGTCGGGGAGAAAAAACCGGTAGGTGGTGAGTACTTGGTCCCACAGGACTGGATCAAAAGATGACCTTCAAGAACATTTCAATCGCATTTTCAATCGCCACGTTCGGTATTTATGCGCTTCTTATTTTGTCCCTGTTCTATTTCTTTCGGGGCGAGACATTGTGGGATACCCTACGCTCCGATAGAACGCTCTTTTCCATACGCTTGAGTATTATCGCCGCTACTATCAGCACTCTCCTGTCCGTACTGATTGCTATTCCATCAGCATTTGCCTTGTCCAGATATGACTTCCCGGGCAAGAGGGCTGTCGACACGATTCTTGAGCTACCCATGATAGTTTCACCGGCGGCTCTAGGCGCAATGTTGTTGATTTTCTTTAATAATCCTATCGGTTTGTGGATACAGGACCACGGGCCTCAGTTCGTCTTCACTTTCTACGGAATTGTCCTGGCTCAATTCCTTACCGTGTGCGGTGTTACCACAAGATTGATTAAGGCAGCGATGGACGAGATACCATGCAGGTATGAAGCGGTCGCAAGGACACTAGGCGCATCCCCGGCCAAGGCTTTCGTCACTATTACTCTCCCATTGAGCAAAAGAGGCATTTAGGCCTCCTTGATTCTCTCGTGGGCAAAGGCGCTGGGTGAGTTCGGGGCGACAATTACCATCGCCGGGTCTATGGCTATGAAAACCGAGACTCTTCCAATTGCAATATTTATGAGACTTTCGAGCGCAGAGATAGAAGGATCCGTAATCTTAATCCTGATCTTGGTATCCATCGGGCTCAGCATCCTCTATGTCGTCCGCCTGCTCTCCAGAGACGCCTCCTATGCTTGAGGTAGCCAACCTCTCAGTCCAGGCGGGAAGTTTTCTCCTGAGCAATGTTTCCCTAAAAGTTCTTCCGTCCTCGTGTCACGTGATACTTGGGCCTACCGGTGGTGGCAAGACGCTCCTCCTGGAATCCGTCATCGGGTTGCGAAACCCAACAGAAGGAAAGGTAACGCTGGAGGGCAAGGACATCACCGACTTCCCAATAGAAAAGCGTGAACTTTCTTACGTGCCGCAGGACTTGGCGCTATTCCCACACATGACCGTGCGCGAAAACATCCTCTATCCGATAAAAATTAGAGGCAAGCAACAGAACTCAGAAACAGGTATTGTTCGGGAACTAATTGACTCCTTTAACATCAGGCATCTATTGGACAGACGGATAGCAAATTTGAGCGGGGGTGAGCGCCAAAGAACCGCACTTGCTAGAGCCATAGTTTCGGGAGGCAAATACCTGGTGCTGGATGAGCCTCTGTCAGCCCTTCATGAAAGCCTCAAAACAGAATTGTGGTATCTTCTTAAAGATTTACAAAAAAGATACGACCTTGCCATATTGATGGTTACTCATGATCTCGAAGAAGCTTTTTTTCTTGGTGACGCCATAAGCGTTATTATAGACGGCAACCTCTGTCAGCAGGGCAGCAAGAGAGAAGTCTACCAATACCCCCAGAGTGTGGAGGTTGCAAATTTTTTGGGAATAAGAAACCAATTCTCCAGCAAAATCAAAAAGATCACAGGAGAATCAGTGTCGCTTTATTGTTGTGAACTTGATACAACCTTGACTGTTTCAAGAGAAGGATTATTTATTCGCGACAAAAACACGAAGATTGCAACAGAGGCTGAATTCATTCTTGGTGTCAGGGCCGAAGACATAGAAATTCTTCCACTGGAACATGTTGAGCAGGATTCGTGCAATTTGATCAAAGGGATTGTCCAGGAGGTTTTTGAAAACGGGGCTACTCTCACGATCATGGTCCTACCAATGAATTCTGAGAAGCGTGTTGAGATAACAGTTCCAAATGGTCTCTACAAGAAACTCAATCTTTGTGCTAAGCAAGAGTTCCATTTTTACCTGCCTGAAGACAGAATATTTGTTGTGAACGTGCGATGAATACGTCTCTTGAAGTTACAGTTCATCGGATTATACTGGAACAACCGCTGCCCTCGAATACGTTGATTTCAGAGCCCGTGTGGCCCGTTTTCTCCGAAACTATGTCGATATAGGCAAATTGGTCGGAGATCCAATTTTCAACCGTCTTCGATCCAAGAGAATCGACCGTCAACCCACACTCCAAAGCGACAATAATTGCAATTGACATGATTCTCTTGTCCCACGTGAGGGGAATACAGGTCCCTGATTCGATATTCACGGAAGCATATGAGAAGTCTTCCATTTCCTACCGGAAGGTCTCTGGGCACTGTAACAGTCCTTTCGTTTATTCGGTCATGAAGCGGTGATGGCTTCGCTATTGAGGCACAGCCAAGGTCATGACCGACATGTTCGCCTCGTTTCTCAAGAACCCACCTGGGTCGCTATCGACCCACCTCAGGTAAATCCCGACCCGGCTGTGCAGGCGTAACAATGATTGCCTGTTGGTATCTGTGTCCCAGGCTCCGGCAAATCATCCATCTCGGAGATATGTCGCTTACGACCAGCTAGATAGACCCCCATGGCAAGGTTGAAATCGCAATCGAACAAATAGCCTTCCCAATTCACGGACAATAATGTTCGACACATCAGACCTTCAACCGCACAAGGATTGAAGCTCGCCGATAGTTTTTTCATATATGAATCCAGGTTTCCTGAGTCCGCAAGCCAGGTGCGGAACCTTCCCAATGGCACATTCGCAAACGTGAACAGGTTGTTGAAGGAGAGCCCCCATTTTGTTTCCAGGTACCTTCTGAACCTTTTTTCAGCCTGATCCTGCGATGCCGGAAGGAACGCTCCTGTGGGATTTGAAACCAGATTGAGTTCCAACCCGGTTCCGTCTCTCCCGTAACCCAGATCATTGAGCTTCTTTAACATGGTGATACTTTTTTCCAGCACGCCTTTCCCTCTTTGAGAATCAGTCTGCGAAGCGCTCACGGCTGGAAACGACGCCGCAATGACCACCCGATTCGCCATGCACAGACGGAGCAAGTAGTCCGTGTTCTCCTTGGCCAAAGCCGTGAGATTTGCCCGCATCATCAGCCTCGGGGCAACAGGAGCTATGTTTTCAATGAGATAGCCCAGGTGGGGGTTCATTTCAGGAGCGCCGCCGGTAATGTCTACCACGGGGAAGCTTGCTCTTTTGGCGTAAGCCACAACCTCCTCAATGGTTTTCTTGCTCATGATTTCCGAGCGATTGGGGCCCGCTTCCAGATGACAGTGTCTGCATACTTGATTGCAAATCAATCCCACGTTGATTTGTAGCGTATTAGTTTGGCCTCTATTCAATTCAAGCCCGTGTCTGGCCAAACATCCTGAAAATGGCTCTAACCCATGGGCTGAGGATCTTTCAGCGTCTGACAATGTATCCGCTGACGTCAGTTCCGGAACCATAACGCCCTCCCTGGCTCACATGGAAAGCTTCTTGGCGATCTTTCTCATCTGGGTTGCGTGAACGAGGGAGGCTCCTCCTCTGATCGCCGTCGTTACGTGAACAGCCTCAGTCATTTCACCGAGACTGGCCCCCCTTTCCAAACAGGTCTGAGTATAAGCGTCAATACAGTATGGAC
Source organism: Desulfomonilaceae bacterium (assembly GCA_041662605.1). Taxonomy (NCBI): domain Bacteria; kingdom Pseudomonadati; phylum Thermodesulfobacteriota; class Desulfomonilia; order Desulfomonilales; family Desulfomonilaceae; species Desulfomonilaceae bacterium. The sequence goes on along the minus strand of JBAZSD010000021.1, from coordinate 12,461 downwards.
ACTGGACGGCATGGGCCACGGCCAATGCGATTAGAGCCTTCTCTCTCTCAGTAAGCTCCCCTTCAGCAAACACCGCTCCGTAGTAATCGAAGAACTTCTTTGCTAGCTCGGGGGCTTCTTCGCCGATGTCAGCGAATTTCGGCAGGTCTTTGGGATCATAGTAGGTATCCATGTGTCTCCTCCGGAAAATATCGAACGTGGAATCACGACTTAACGAGTCCAAGAAAGCCATTTCTTGAAGAGCTTCTTGATAAACGGTGTCAAACGGGTGCGATTGTACGCGTCCGCAACCTGCTTGATCGCTTCGGCTTGCGTCGGGTATGGATGGATGACGCCGGAAATTGTTCCGAGCCCCACCTTGCCCACCATGGCAAGCGTGAGTTCGCTTATCATTTCGCCTGCATGAGACGCTACAATTGTCGCTCCGAGGATCTTGTCCGTTCCCCTCTTCACGTGAACCTTGACGAACCCTTGGTCCTCCCCGTCAAGGATAGCCCTGTCAACTTCAGCCAGAGGCCTTACGAACGTGTCGACCTCTATGCCCTGTTTCGCCGCGTCTTTCTCATACATCCCGACATGTGCGATTTCGGGATCGGTGTACGTGCACCACGGTACGGTGAGAGCGCTAAGCTTCTTTGATCCCTTGAAAAGGGCGTTCTGGATGACGATGCGAGCAGCGGCATCCGCCGTGTGGGTAAACTTGTAGTTCATTGAGATGTCACCGGCGGCAAATATTGCAGGGTTTGTGGTCCGTAAGTAGTCATCGACGAAAACTCCCCTGCGAGTATCATATTGAACTCCTGCGGATTCCAAATTGAGATACTCAACATTCGGCGCCCGGCCGGCGCCTACGAGAATTTCGTCCACCACAATGAAGTTCCGCACTCCGCCCACCTCAAAATGTATTATCTTCTCTCCATTTACAACCTGGACCTCTTTCAGATCACTTTTTAGAAGCAACCGTACCCCTTCTCTTATGAATCTGCTTTGGATAATTTCCGCAGCGTCTCTGTCCTCACGGTCGAGTATGTGGTCATTCTTGTGGAAAAGGATCACCTGACTGCCCAACCTCTGGAATGCCTGCGCCATTTCGCATCCTATGGGGCCGGCCCCTATCACGGCAAGTTGCGCAGGTCTTATGGTGAGGGAAAACACCGTCTCATTCGTAAGAAACCCGGCCTCGGCCAGACCCTTGATTCCTGGGCGGACAGCCCGAGCGCCGGTAGCTATGACCGCTTTGTTGAACCGCAAGGTCTTGCGATCAACCTCTATTGTCTTCGGGCCGGTAAATCTTGCGTGTCCGAGGAAAACATCCACGCCCAGATCTTTGAACCGCTGTGCAGAATCATGATGACTGATCTTAGCCCTGAGTTTTCTCAGGCGCTCCATCACCAGGGAAAAATCAACTGCCGCTTCTCCTGGAACTGCAATTCCTAAATTATGAGAGTCCCGGATTTCCGCGTACGCTCTGGATGATCGAATCAAGGCCTTAGAAGGCACACAACCGTAATTGAGACAATCGCCTCCCAAAAGGTTGCGCTCCACAAGGGCTACTCTTGCGCCGAGTCCGGCAGCGCCTGCTGCGGTAACGAGCCCTGCCGTGCCCGCTCCAATGACTACCAGGTTATAGCGATCTGCGGGTTGGGGATTAAGCCAACTTGCCGGATGTACGTTAGATATGAGTTCTCGGTTGTGTGCGTCATCAGGGAGAACTTCGACTTTCTCCTCGAAAAAAGGTGGAGTTAGAGCTTGGGATTTTCTTGGGTCATCCACGACCGATGCCTCTGCTTCTTTCAGGCTCCTGCGGGCAAGCCTCGTGACAAACAATGCTACTGCGATTGTAACGGCCAATCCAAACCAAAAGAACACTTGGCCTGCGATGCCTCCCTCGACTTTGCCGGCAGCCACTTCTGTGAGAGACCTTGCCGCTGAGCCGAAATAAACGTACATTAGAGTACCGGGAAGCATTCCTATCAGTGATGCCAGCGCATAATCTCTGAAAGAGACTTTCGTAATTCCGAGCGCATAGTTGAGGAGATCGAAAGGAAACACCGGACTCAATCGCAGCAGCAGAACAATTTTGAACCCTTCTCGACCCAATGCTTGGTCTATGGCGGCAAATTTTGGATTTCCCTTTACTTTTTGTTCTACCCAATTTCTGGCAATGCTTCGACCCACGAGAAACGCAGCCCACGCTCCAAGGTTTGCCCCAATCAAAACCGTGATAAAACCAATTGGGACCCCGAACAGGAAACCTGCGCCGAGTGTGATTACCGAACCAGGCAAGAACAAGACGGCTGCCAGGATGTAGAATCCAGCCACAAATAGGGGGGCCCAAATACCAAAACCCTGTGTCCACTCCAGGACGGAGATCAGATACTGCTTGACTGGCAGGAGCAGCAGAGACGACAATAAAACAACTGCTATGATTAGGATGACGACTATTCGGGCGAAGCCGCTCATCAGGTTTCCCCTTGAGCGCTCTCCCGATTGTTCGGCTATGGGATCCATCCTGTTCCCTTTCGTAACAGCCCGAGCCATTTACATTGATCGCGACTCACTGCGCTGGCTTTAATGGTCCGTCCACACTGCCGGCAATCTGACTTCCGTAATTGGATTTATATGCGCTTTTCGCGAATACAAACCCCTCATGACCGATTACATCGTGTGCGCTTGTCTGTATAGTTTCATACGCCCTGAGGTTACCAGCGCAGCCTCGCCATGCCGAATTCTTCCCTGCTGCCGAAATGGAAGTACGGATTGCCCTTCTTGACGCCGGTGGTCTGAATGATGTCGTTGATACTCGTGCTGCGAAACCCCTTTTGATTAATCAGGCGCCTAGCGGCTTCAAGCACTCCGGCACGAGTCTTTTCACCTTTTGACGTAGCTCCCATTTTTCCTTCTATAGTACCGACCATATGGTACGAAATAAATCTTCAGTTAGTAAGAGTCAATGGCTAGGCGCCTTGCGGAATATTGTGCTTGACCGGGTATGGCGCCGTGAGATAGGCTCAGAGATCTGCAAATACATGCTTTTTCAGCAGCCCGACAACGGTTCGCTGGTTCACTCCGGGGCCTAATCCGGACTTCAGACAGGATGCGGAAAAGATTCTCAATGAAATGGAGGCGGAAGAGTCTGGAAAAGCTGAGCAAGGTCCGAATCACCAAGATGGCGGATCAGTAAACTCAAATTGGAAACCCTTTGAGGTTATGGTCATGAAAGACCTTCCGAGCCAACAGCTTGACGAACTGAAAGGGGTAATTTTTACGTATCTGGTGATGGCTCCGCTCTTATCGGCGCTCTTCGCGGACAAGATTGACAACATCTTTGTTGTTTGCCTACTGTTTGTGGGACTTGTCGGGTCGGCTTTAGTATATTTCAGGAACCGACTCAGACAACTGGAAGAATCGCTCAAGGAGCAAGAGCGGAGGCTCATGGAACTCGAGGGTGTGAGTGACGAGAAATTTGAATAATTCCAGTCAGAATCAGTGACGCCGCCCCAACATTTGTCTATTGTGTCAATTCAGGTTCTAAGCGAATTGTTCCTCGACCGCTGTCAGTATCCCCGCTCCAGCCAGCAGGCCCCGACGGTTCTTTTCCTTTGTGAATCTCAAAAAATTCTCGGTGTAGTAATGTGAAGGACCCAACAAAGCAACAAGCGCCGCTATAGAACTCTTTTTCCAACTCCTGAAGGCTTCGACATCAACATTCGTTTTCAGAAGGGTGTGGGCTGCGATAATAAGCTGTTTGATGCGTTTCATCTGCAATACCTTCTTTCTCCGTCAGGATTTTTTCTCATTGTTGAGTAGTGACAACGAAACACTAAAGATGTTCCGCTGATTTATAAATGAAACATATTCATAAATAATATAAATAGATACATATTATTATCCTATGTATCTAAATTTATATCATAATATGGTAACAGGTTAAGTCGGTTAAGCTATCTTAGAATGCCCGGTCTCCCGAACCGCCACACGATAGACCGTTACAGCCGCCTCTTGAAAGGCTCCCCGATAAAGGGGAAAAAGTGTAGGTTTGCTGACTCATAAGGGGCAAATCCAACTTCCAGGCGGTTAGGCGCAAAAATTGAGCTTTTTGTGAGTTCCTTCACAGATTCCTGGATCTTGAGTAACAGCTATGTAATTGGGATGCTTTCTCTTTGTTCGTTTGGGCTTCTGTGCCATAGTGTTGTGATTGGACATTCCCGCGCCGCAGCGCCTTCATCATAGGCGGTATGGTTGGCTAAGATTTTTTGCAAGTCCGGAGCTTCACGATGATCGGCAGGTATCTCGGACATCTCGCCCAAGACGATCCCCTTTACGCTTATATGCGGGATAAGATCATTCCTCAATTGGGCGTTTCCCCACATCATGCCGTCTTCCGTGTATTCCAACCGCCCAACTCCCGTCACGTGTACCTTTACGAGGAGGAACACAGCGGCGCCCGAGTGATAGGGAAATTTCATCCCGTTAAACGTAATCCAAGTTCGTACCCTTCCCAAACGGGGGAAACGGAATACAACAACCTCCTATTCCTCCGCTCCCTGGGCTTTGATACGCCCCCGCATTGTGTGGTCAAACCCCTGGGGTTTATCCCGGCCATAGGCGCCGCTCTGATTGTGGAATACCTGGATGGGGGTCTTCTGGGCGAAGTTATAAACGACGCCATTCACTTGGCCAGGCGTGACCGACTGTATCGCAAACTCTCCGCCCTGGCGCATTTCCTGGCGTCTATGCACAACCTTACGGCGGGCGATTGGCCTGTCAACTTCGACCACAGCTATGCCTATATGGGGCGGTTGCTCAATTCGCTCATCGTCAAGTGGGGCATGGGACACGAACATTCCGGCGAACTGTACCACCTGCGCGAGGCATGGCGCTACCGGGGATGCATGTGGGAAGACCGGGCGGTTCTGGTCCACGGCGACGTCACCCCGTCCAACTTCCTGATAGGCAGGGGCGACAACATCATGGCCATTGACCTGGAGCGTATGCAATGGGCCGACCGCTCGTTCGATCTTGGTAGGCTTTGCGGCGAACTAAAGCATTTCTTCTTACAGGGCACGGGGGACCATCACGCGGCGGAACCCTTCATCGGGCATTTTCTCTGGGAATATTGTTGCCACTTTCCCGATAGAATGAGCGCCTTCAGGGCCATCACCCGGCGTACACCGTTTTATATGGGGATCACCCTGCTAAGGATCGCTCGAAATACCTGGATTAACCAGGACTACCGCCGGCGCCTCGTAAATGAGGCCAAACAGATTCTGAGGGCACTGCCATGAAGATTAAGGGAATCCTTTTCGACGTCAACGGCACACTTATCGATATCCATACTGATGAAGGCGCCGAGGAAATCTATCGAGGCATTAGCCATTTCCTTACGTACCAGGGGATATATGTCCACCGGTGGGAGGCGCGAGACGAATATTTCCGTATAATGAACGAACAGAAAAGGGCAAGCGCCGAAGCCTTCCCTGAGTTCGACGCCGTGGAGGTGTGGAGGGAATTCCTCCGGCGTAGGCCGGAAGCGTCCAGTGTCTTGCCTCCTGATAAACTGCGTTGGACGCCTCTTTTTTTAGCGGAAATGTTCCGGGGGTTATCTCGTTTCCGATTGCAGCTTTATCCTGAAGTGCAGAACGTTCTGGATGAACTGTTCCAACGTTTCAAACTGGCGGCCCTTTCCGACGCCCAAAGCGCTTGGGCGCTGTGGGAAATGAGGGCGGTTCGCATTGACGCCTACTTCCATCCCATCATCGTCTCCGGCGACTTGGGTTTCAGAAAGCCGGACAAACGGATATTCAAGGCAGCCTTGAGCGTGCTCGACCTGCGACCTGAGAACGTCATCTTTGTAGGAAACGACATGTACCGCGATATTTACGGGGCTAAACAATTGGGAATCAAAACGGTATTCTTTTCCTCCAATCAGGGACGGAAAACTGCGGAAGGGGTTGAGCCGGATTACATTATCTACGAGTTCTCGGAACTTCAGAGGGCCATAGCCTTCTTCGAAGGGCGATAGAAGCTATGAAATCCTCCTTTAACTTGATGTGGCGACAGGAATGAGACAATCGGCTGCGCTTATAGGCCGTCACTTAGCCGGATCATTTAATTTTTCTTTGAACACATCAATTGGGCGCCTCCGGTTTGGTGCGCTGAATGTGACTCTATTCAAATCATGGCTTAATTCATAAATATTCATACAGTAAATTCTTGAACAGATGTTCCCCAATCACGCTATGAAATGATTCAAAATCTTTTTTTCTGAGGGCAGGGACGAACATTGCTAACAAAGTCGTGTCGTTTGTTATCAATACGAGCTTGCGCCTTTCCACATGAAACACATCGGCGTGCCAACTCCAGAAAGGATCGTTTTCTGATTTCTCATGCATGGATTCTATCCAACAGGAACCATTCGATCATGGTTCTAGAAATCACTATGAGTTTTGTCAGAATGGTTGTCAAAATCGGGTGGATATTTTTTAGCTATCGGTTCTATTGTCAAACTGTTCATTTCTTTTTCAGTTTTTTGGGTTTTTCGTCGTAAATTAAAATGTGTAGTATCAGGATGACGGCTCCCGCCGAAGCTATAAGAAAAAATATGATTGCTATGGCAGGATAGCCCAGAATCTGAAAAGTGGTAGGTAGCCGCGCCATTAATCCGGCTCCGATGATTAGGGACGCCAACAATAATCCTAAAGTGATTCTGTTGGCAATTTTTTGCATTCCACCTACAAATCTGTTTTCATCAAGCAGGTCAACTTTTACCTGGAACCTGTTAATGGCCATTTGCTCCAGCACGGAGCTTAAAGACTTGGGCAGGTTGCTAATCGAATCCTTAAATTCCCAAATTCCCGAAATAACATTGCCAACAGTGACACGGCCGGTTAGATACTGAAGCATAATCTGTCCAGCATATTTACGTAAGCTGGAATTGGGGTCGAAGTCAGGGTCCAGGGCCGCGGCGACCTGGTCCAGTTGCAGAATTGTCTTGCCGAGCATAGCAAGATCCTTTGGGACCCTTATTCCGCATTCCCTGGCCACACTCGTGAACTCAAGAATCAACTTCCCCATCTGAATTTGTCCCAGAGTTGTATTACCGTATCGGAAAATGAGTTCAACCGTACGACGATAGTACTTGGATGCGTCGAAGTTGTCCATCTTCTCGCCAATTGAAGCGGCGATGCGAGCCGCATCTTCAGGTTCACCGTTGCTCATGGCAACCAGAAATCGTATCAGCTTTTCCCTCATCCCGGGCGTAATCCGAGCCACCATTCCCAGATCCAGTATCCCGATTCGGCCATCCTTCGTAAGCACAAGATTGCCAGGATGGGGATCCGCGTGAAAGAAGCCGTCAACCAGGATTTGTTTCAAATATGCCCGAAAGGTGTCTTCCAGTAACAGAGTCCGGTCAAGGCTGGGTTGGATGGAATCGGACAATAGCGTTATCTTTGTACCCTCTATGAAACCCATTGTCAGAATTCGTTGGGTAGTAAGCGCTTCAATTGGAATGGGGACCACGATGTTATTAAATTCCTGAAGGTTTTTCCTAAGGGTGATCAAATTTCTCATTTCCTGCAAGTAGTCGAGTTCGCGCAACATGCTGCTATTGAATTCCTGAAACATGTCATCGACACCATACAACTCACCGATCTCGGTATTTTTTTGGACAAACCCGGCGATAGCGCCAATTACTTCCAGGTCAGTCATAACAGTTTCCCGGATGTTTGGCCTTTGCACCTTGACGACCACGGTCCGGCCGTCGAGAGTCAGAGCGCGATGGACCTGACCGATGGAAGCGGCTGCAATGGGTTCTGGGTCAAATTCCTTGAACGCCACTGAAACTTCTGTTCCCAACTCGGCCTTTACAGTCTCCTGAGCCTGCTCGAAAGGGAAACCTTTGACCTCGCTTTGAAGACGCCCTAAAGCGTCAACGTATTCTCGAGGAAGTATATCGGGTCTGGTAGAAAGAAATTGTCCCAGCTTCACGAAAGTCGGCCCCAAGGTCTCAAGGTCCCTGGCCAGTTCTTCCCCTTCCAATGTTACTCTGGATGCCTCGCGTTGGCTTTTTTCAAGCATCTTGTCGAGACCGGTTTTCCTCGCGATATCGTAGAAGCCGTATCTCACCAGTAGCAAGGCAATGTCTCTATATCGCTTGAGATGAGCTGTCTTTATGGGAAGAACCATCGCAAACCTCGTTAAGTCATAATTTTGGTTAGAAAGCCAAGATTCGTAAATAATTCATTAAAATGCGAGTTATGACAAAAATCAACAGGCGCTGAATTGTAGCCAAAACCGAGGGTTAAATCCCACTTAGTGAATGTCATCAAGTAAGTGTTACAACTTATGGTATTTTTACTATAGACCGTGCGTATGAGTGCTCTTATATCAAGAAAGGATTCGATCTTCTAGTTGCAATTGTAGATGAACCGGTAAGACGCCTGTCGGTGGCCGCAGAAGCCGAATGTTTCGGATATGTCGGTATAATCGGAAGTCAATCGCGAGGCAGGCGTTTCGCTTCGAGCAATCGCTGAGGGCATTAAAGAACTGAAGCAACCTGAAATTCTTCTCACAGGGCGATTTCACAGAAAGGGTGCGGGCCGAAAGAAGACAGTAGAAAAAGACCCCCACGCTTAAAGGGGGTTTGGAACTTACTCATAAAACCATCCACCTGTGGCGATCCAGAGTCGCCATTAAAATGGACGTGGAAGAGTGTCAGAAAATTAACGGATGAACTCCAAAATATGGGCCACAGGACAAATCGCAGTATGGTTGCCGAGCTTTTCTCCACGAAATGGGGTACAGTCTTTAGGCAAACAAGAAGACCATAGAAGGGACATCACATCCGGACCGTAATGCTCAATTTGAGCGCATCAACTTGAAAGCCAAGGCGTATCTGGACGAGAAGCAACCCGTCATATCAGCAGACACAAAGAAAAAGGAATTGGTCGGGAGATTCAAGAACTCTGGACGAAAACTTCGGTCCAAGGGAAAGCCTGAACAGAAGAGGCGTTCGTTCATGATGTCATGATTTCCGAACTTGGGAAAGCGGCTCCATATGGTGTTCTGCGGACTACGATGGGTTCTTTTGTACCGCGATCCCGAGTTTTTTCATTCTATGGATTAGGGTCGTCCTTTTGAGGCCCAAAATGGTCGATGCGCCGTTCCGCCCACCGATCTTTCCGTTGGCCCTTTTTAGTGCTTTGGTTATATGGGCCCTTTCCATCTCTTTCATATCCATCAGTAAATTATCCTGAGTCTTTAGGTCTTCATAAATTCCCTGATCTGGGAAACCTATTTGAGACTCACCTAAAATGACCGATTGTTCTATTACATTTGAGAGTTCTCTTATGTTTCCCGGCCATGAATAAGCCTCTAATTTTTCCATTTCAGAGTCACTAATCCCCGGGTAACTCTTGTTGTACTTAGCGCAAAAATGTTTCAGAAAATGTTCCGCAAGTAGGGGTACGTCCTTTTTCCTTTCCCTCAATGGTATTACGTTTATTGGGAAAACATTGATGCGAAAAAAAAGGTCTGCCCTAAATCTTTTCTGATCAATCTCCTCTTTGAGGTTCTTATTCGTTGCGGCTACAAGGCGAAAGTCAGAATGAAGCGTAGCTGTTCCCCCGACTCTTTGAAATTCCTTCTCTTGCAATATTCGAAGTAATCTGCGCTGGGTTGAGAGCGGTAACTCAGAGACTTCATCCAGGAAAATAGTACCCTTGTTTGCCAGTTCGAACCGTCCCGGCTTAGTCCTGATCGCTCCAGTAAAGGAACCTTTTTCATGGCCGAAAAGTTCGCTATCTATCAAAGTATCTGGAAGGGCAGCGCAATTGACTCTTATAAACGGGCCTTTTCTCACTAAACTCTCGCGGTGTATCGCTCTGGCTACAAGCTCTTTACCTACACCCGTCTCCCCATAAATGAGAACAGTTGATTGAGTAGGCGCAACTTTACGTATAAGACCGTGGAGTTTAATAATAGAATCGCTGTCCCCTAAGATTTCTTCTAAGGGCTGAACCTCTTCTTTTTCGCTTTTGGAATGCCTATTTCCCAAAGCGAGTCTTTTGTTGAGATTGTCAATCTTCTCATAGGCGTGGAAGCGATCCATGCATATTGCAACCAGAGAAGCTAAAGGTGACAACATTTTTATTCTGCAAGAGTTTGTGTCAAACGAGAAGAAACGGCTGTCTTGGTAAAGGACTCCAATGGCCTTGTGGCCTATCATAAGAGGGATAACGATTGCACGGCGAGGAGTGTGGGCTTCACATTTGTTTATTTCATACCAGGTCGTTTGGCTATCAGCGGTATCTATAGTAGATTCAATAATTTCCATGGCTTCCCTGAAACTCTCATCGATGATATTTTCTTTAATGAGATTTCTTGAAGCTGCTAAATCAATTGTATGAGAAATCCTGTTTTTTATGAAAATGGCGGTCCGCTCGGCTCCCGTCAGCCTTGATATGGAAGTTATAATATTTGCCAAGAGCTGTTCTAAATTCTCTTGGTTCGCCAACGCCACACTCATTTCTGTGAGAAAGTCGAAAAATAAATCCTCACTGGGTTCATTCTCGTGCGGAATCAGATGTTCCAGGTCTGACGGAAAGGCCCCTCTTCCGATAGGTTTAAGAAATTCCCACGCCTTTTTGCCATAATTTTCAGCCTGCTGCCAGTTATTAATCTGGAGATAGATCCTGGCAATGTCTATCCTTATTTTGGCCAGATCTAAAGTTGGTCCCATTTGTTCGACGTAATTCTCAAGTTCTAAAAGAGCCATCAATTTCTCTTTTGGTGATTTGTCTTCCTCCAAATGTTTGATCTGCATCCTACGGACTATTCCATAGGCAAGTGGGCTTGTTTGCTCCTTAGTAATCTCACTGAGATAATGTATTACGGGGTTTAGCTCAACCGGTGAGATCCCCTTCCTGTATAACAGGAAGCCCGCTTCATAAGTGTGTGAAATGTTGAGTGCGTGATACCAACTCGATTTGGGAATTTTCCAAAGGACTTTGAAATATTCCGCTGCCTTGTCGAAATTACCTTCCAAACATTCAAGATCTGATAGACCAAGGCCGGCAATAACCTCTACCATAGGGATCCCTTCCCTGGCTGATAATTCCAGGGCCATCGAAAAGTAGTTGTAGCTGTTTTTTCTCTGTTCGATTTGAAGAAGAATTGTTCCTGTGGTAATCAAGGCGTAGGCTGCAATTGGCCAGTTTTCGTTTTTCATGGCTTGATTGTAAATGGTTTCGGAAAGACCCAGTCCTCGCTGAGGCATGCCTAATTGGCTGTAACAGAGGGTTAAGCTGAGAGCGGTAAGAAGGGAAAAATCTTCGACTGCCACTAATTCCAGTTCTCCCAACGAAGCTTCATAAGCTTGTATCGCTTTTGACAACTCACCACGAATCCAATACGATAATCCCTGTAACTTAAGGCCTCTCTTACGCAATTCGTCGTCGTCTATTTTATTGATAATCATCCAACCGAGATGAAAATGGTTCAAGGCATTATCATATTGAAACGACATCCAGCAGTTTTGACCAATCAATAGTTGTAACGCTGCCTCTGATCGGACATCCCCGATGCTTACGGCGAGATCTAAAGCTAGACCGAGAAAATGATAGACCTTTTTAAGATTGGGGTGAAACAGAGAAAGGGACGCACGCCGTTCGACTGACTTGATAAATATCTGACACAGGTCAGAGGAGTTCTCGTCCTTCTTATCGAAAATGAGGTCTCTAGCGAAGCATAACAGGTGATCATACAGTTCAATGGCTGAGCGGATGTTGTGACTTCTTTCATGAAATATGGCCGCTTCAAAAATTATATCGACATCGGTTTTCTGAATTCCTGCTAATAGGCATTGTTTGGCAAGCCTCAACGAGCTTTCTCCACATTTGGGCAAATGTTCTATGAGTGTGTTTAATGCTTCACGGTAATATCTAGACATTTCCAGCGCCGGAATTTCATTTAAGATTTCTTCTCGTGGGAATTTTGGTGTCCACTCGTAAAGTCGCTCCGAGTTCACGGAAATCCATCGCCGCTTTTCAAGAAATGAGATTACTGAAATTAATCTTGAAGGGAGTAGATCATGAGATACGGTTAACCAATCCACAGAGAAAAAATCAGGAAAGCCCATAAACCTGCAAAGTATCGCTAATTCTTCGTTTGAAAGATTAATAGTCCCCATAGGCATTGTTGTTCCCCGTCCCCACGTTCTCTGGTTGGCTGTGAGGTCAACTTTATGAATTGTTGGTTTTAGCGCTTCTTAGCATTTCCTAAATTATGCTACGAGTTGGAGATGTTAGTCAACCATAAACCATGTCAAAACGTAACCATTCAGTTACGGGGGGATAAAATAGCTTGAGTTTGATTTTATTGTCGCGATTTTTTCAAAGATGTTTTAAATATGGCGTTGAGTTCAAGGAAGTTTATCAGCTTTCTTTAGAGGTTGGCGC